>CAZBQP010000026.1:0-12004 GCA_964494075.1 uncultured Clostridia bacterium | reverse complement strand
TATGGTGGTGACGGCTACATACAGCGACGGTACCACGAAGGAGATTCCTGAAGGCGAATACACCATGAGCATCGCGAAGGGGACCAAGCTCACCGAAAACGTGGATCTTGTCGTTACCTATCAGGGCATGACTGCAAAGAAAACCATTAGAGTCACCAACCCTGCAACGTCCATTGAGATTGTTACGCATGCGACGAAGTTGAGATATATTCCCGGGCAGAGCTTCGATCCTACGGGACTTGTGCTTGCCGTGAAATACACCGACGGCACCCAGAGAGAAATTGTGGTTGCGGAAGATTCTTCCGTTACGTATAGCAAAGACCCTTTGACGACGGACGATGCGCATTTTGCGATTAAGGTCGGCGACGTAGTGGTTTATGAAGAACTTTCCTTCGGTTACGGCTTGTTTGTAGAAGCAGAAACCGCATTGATCAATGCAAAAGATGCGTCTACGCCTACCGACGGTATTCCCAGCACGAGTGGCGGCATGTACGTTGGTAACATGTTCGCAGGCGAAAGCATTTCCTTCTTGTTCACGGCAGATAAAGCAGGGAAAGCCGACATTGCGTTTGTGCTTGCTTCCCTCTATTTGAAGAAAGATTCGCAGTGGTCGCCTATGTGGATGGGGGATTGTCAATTCAACCTTATCTGCGAAGTGTACGTAAACGGTAAAAAGATTGAAATTCCCGACAGCGTAATCCTTCCCGGCGGTGGCTCGGAAGATAACGAGGAAGGCAATGCGGATTTGTGGACCAACTGGCAGGAAGTAACCTTTGATAATATCGACGTTGTGAAGGGCGCAAACTCCATTAAGTTGAAGTTCATTCCTCATAACTACACCGATACCTCTCAGGCTTCTTTCAGCGGTAAATTCACGGCAAATATCGACTGCTTGACGGTAAACACCGAAGATATCGCATTGACGAAGTTGGAAGCAGAAGATCTTATCATCGATATGACCAACGAATCTATGGAACTCGAAACGGCTGACGATAAAGCGTATATCGTGTTGAAGGGCAGCGTAGAATCCACCTATCCCGAATGCGAACTTATAGACGCGCTTGATGCTTATGTGAATGGATATACGTTGAATAGTGACAAGAATACGATCAACGGTGCAAAAGTGACGTTGGAAGGCAATAAGTTTGTAGTGAAACTTGACGTCAGCGAAGCAGCAGAAGGTTCTTACACCCTTCAGTTGGATAAAGAAGCTGTGGAAGTAACGACTACGAGCGGCGAAAAGGATGCAGCTTATAGACATTTCACCTTGGCAGAAGACGGCACCTTGACCGTTGTAAGCACGGCAAAGATCACCGATTATAAACCTACGAGCGTTAAGCTTGAAGAATCGAACGGCAGCGTTTATTTTGTAATCGAAGGTACGGCAGATTGGGAAGGATATGAAAGCGCAAATGATGCAAAAGCAGCTCTTTTGCCTCTCCTTAGATTTGATGTTCAGGGCGACTTGGCAGCGGGTAAAAACGACCGTTTGCTTGGTGATGCAGAATATTACGATATCACCTTTACGGCAGGTGAAAATTCGGGTACGTACGTCATGAAGATTTGCGTAGACTCCTTGACGGGTTCTAAATATTCCACCCATTTCGGTGAAGGTTTGGGCGATTTGAACTTGTACAATCCCTTGACGCAGCTTGTAAAAGATGCAGTTGACACGACGCTTCTCAATGCAAACCACAAGAATTATCAGTTGGTATATGAACCTGAATATTCCAGCAAAAACGAAGGCGGCCCCGGCACGACTTCCGATATTCGTAGAGAACACTACTTTGGTTGTGTAGGTCTGTACATTGTTTCCGACGGTACTTCCTACGAAGTGGCTGTACCTACGTTCAACGGCGAAGAAGTGATGTTGGTAAGAGAAGGCGACAAACCCATCGTGAAGATTGTGGGTACGACCACGATTACGACGGATGGCTACACCCTTGATGAAGTTGCAGCGTTGATTGCAAGATCTTTCGTTGCTGATGGACATGGTAAATTGAATTCCGATGGTCAGTGGAATAGATTGCAGCCTACGAACACCGTTTGTGAATTGACGGCAATTGCAGGCGTTGAAAACGGATACAAGTTCGTCGTGAAGATGGATCTTTCCGAAAATATTTATAAGCTTGGCAACACCTATATGGTAAAAGTTGTAGGTGCAATGGAGACGAGTGCTGAAAATAAATCTGACCTTAAACTCGGTCTTACCGTAGAAACGGATGAACAGAAGGCACACGCAACGCAGGTTATCACCGTTAGAGATAAGAAGTATACGCTTATGTTGGCGAACGAAGATTGCTGGACGGTATTGTCCTATAAGAGTGAAGCGAATCCCGACTGGAATCCTTCCATTACGTGGGCTGACACTACGAGCGCAACTTTGGAAAATGTAGACGGCAAAGCATACCTCGTCATCGAAAGAGATTATACGGTTGTTGATTACATCAAAGCAGACGTTAAAGACTTGGCAGAAAAAATCGCACATGACTTTGAGCGTATTAGTGATTGGAGTAAGCCTTCCTACAATTCCTACGTCGTTGTCGGCGAAACGAGCGTAAAGCACTATTTGGAATTGAATGAGTTTGAAGTAAGTGCAAATCCCTATTTGATTCATTACGACAAGGCGTCCGGTATTTACGGGAACGATGGCAACTTTAAGGGCACAATTCCTGAAGGGGCTACGACGAAGCTTGTGGCAAACGGCAAAACGTTCACCCTTTCTACGTTGACTGATCGTCCTTCGGACACTTCTTGGGCAAACGGCTTGACGGCGATTACGGTTTCCGAAGTGGAAGGTTATGAATATAAGGTAACCGGCGTTAGAGCAGAAATCAAAGCGGAAGGCGACAAAGTATTGTACGTGATTCACGGCACCTTGGACTATCAAGGCTATACGGCTGAAGAAGCGAAAGCTAAATTGAGCAAAGTTGCAATTGATTTCCAAGAAAATCCTTATGCTACAACGGGTAGCTGGGAAGGGAATTGGGCTGTCAAGACGCCCGTATTCGTAAGCGCTGAACTTAATGCTGACGGCACGTACGTGGCTACGTATGACATTACCAACTTTGAAAACTTTATCTACACCGGGCATTATGCCGGTGGCGACTTCAAACCTGCAGACGCATACGACCAGAGCGTAACGGTAGGCGGCAAAGTATATCGTATGTTCGTTGTACCTGGATCAGGAGATGGCGCTAAGTGCTGGGGTTGCGTAGGCCTTGAAGTTAAAAATGCATAAGTAATTAGCATAATACTTTTCATTAAAAGCTCTAAAAAAGCGCCCTTTGGGATAAATCACAAAGGGCGCTTTGCTTATCGGGTTACAACTCTTATAAAGAAAAGAACGTTGGCATAGAAAAAACCTCCTCTACGGATTTTCCGCAGGGGAGGCCGTTTTTATGTTCTGTTTATCGCAATCCTTGCTGTCTCATCCACACCCACATAACGAAACGATGGGGCATGAGCTTTACGAGGAGTGCCTGTCCTTTTGAGAGGAAGCCGTAAATGGACACGTCACGCTTTTTCTTTTTCAAATCTTTCCACGTTTGTTGCACGATCTGTTCGGGACGGTACATCACGGCGTATTTTTTGACGATTGTCTTTTCGGCGACTGCACGATCGAAAAATGCCGTTTGCGTCCAGAAGGGGCAAACACACAGACAGCGAGCGCCTTTTGCCGCCCTCAATTCCTTATTCAGAGCTCGTCCGTAAGAGAGGACAAACGCTTTCGTAGCGCCGTAGGTGGCGATATAGGGAATGGGTTGCAACGCCGCCATGGAGGCGATGAGAATCATTGCACCCCCTTTTGCCATGTACGGAAACACCGCTTTTGTGGCGCTTACAATGGCACGACAATTCAAATCGACCATATTCTCAAGGACTTCTCGATCGTCTTCCTCAATGCCGTTAAAACGCCCGAAACCTGCCGCACAGATTAAGTATTGAACGGAGGGCGATTCCTTTTTTAACTCTTCTTCCAAGAGACGAGCCGATTCGGAAGCGGACAAGTCCAGGGGGAGCACTTTTAAGGGAGTTTCCGTGAACGAACGGAGTTCGTTTAATTTGTTTTCGCTGCGTGCGATCACCCAGATTTCATCGAGCGGTTTTTCTTTGAGGGAGCGGAAGAACTCCTTTCCGATGCCGCTCGACGCACCCGTTACGATTGCGATATTTTTCATGATAATTCTCCTTGATAAAAGGGGTGGATAAACGTTTGAATATGTATTTTGCAGTAGGCAGGTGCGTGTTGAACGCTTACAGCAGGCTTTCCGTAGGTTGGTTGTTTTGCTCCTCGGAAAGGTGTTTTTCCTGCACGAACGTGTGGAGCTTTTTGATCCCCATTGCGATAAGAGACATGAGGTATCCTGCTGCGGTGAAGACGCCTACGTAAAGGAACAAGAATACGGGATAGGGCACTTTGCCGTAGAAGAGGTTTGCCACGGGCAGCGTGCAGGGATAGTACGGGGAGATGAAGAACATATTAAACGTTTGGTTGGGATCTCCGAAGAAATGATAGGAAATGTTCAATCCAAGCGCTATGGCGGTCATAATCCCGAATACGGGGAGGGCGTCCAAAATCGTTCTGTGAGAGAACTTGATTTTGCCCGAAACGTAGAGCAATACGCCGATGATGACCATCGAGCAATGGTGGATCATCGTCTGTGCGTTGATGCCGATGAAGGTGCTGAATACGTCGCCGGGGTATATTAACACAACCGTGCCTGCAAACAATCCGTACGTGGATAAATAGGAATAGAGTGCCGTACGCACCTTCTCATTTTTAATCAGCACCGCCGCAAGCATGACGTACATGGGGGTGGAGCAGAATTGGAAGGGGAAGGCGTACCATTGATAGGACCAGGAGTCTGTTTCAGGTCTGTAAGAATAGATAAGTTGTTTATAGACCTCTAACGCAATGAGCACCGCTGCTGTAAGTGCGATGGTGAGGTCAATCTGCTTGTCCGAAAGGTTGCGTGCCTTGAAAAAGACGAGCACGCAGACGCCGATCGTGATTGCCACGCAGAGCAGGTGATACCAGCCGTATAAAGAGGGGATTGTTTCCACTTTTCCACCGATGAGAATGAGCAATCTCTCGAAAAGGGAAACGTATCCGTTGCTGATCGACACACGGTCGATCCAAGGGGACGTAACGTTCATAAAAGCACCTCCATTTGTTGCTTTTGTTATTTTTAAGCGTACCATGTATGCGTTGAGTAAATAAAAACGGGCAACGATACATGTAGTTTTGATTTGAATTAATATTCTGCCGATTCGATGACGCCACCGCCGAGACAGTTGATGCCGTCGTAGAGCACTGCGTACTGACCTTCCGTCACCGCACGCTGTTTCTCGACGAATTCGATATGCAAGCCACCGTCTGCCTTCACGCTCACGTGAACGGGCTGATCGGGCTGACGATAGCGGAATTTTGCCATGCAGTCAAACTCGGTTGCCGCAGGTTTTTGGGGAATCCAGTTGAATCCGCTCACTTCGCAGGATTTAGAATAGAGGGGGGATTCGTCGCCGTGGGAGACGTAGAGGATGTTGTTTTTCAAATCCTTTCTCACGACAAACCATCTTCCGCCTTCTGCCTCTCCTTTCATGCCGCCGAGATACAAGCCTTTGCGCTGACCGAGTGTGTAGTACATCAAACCGTCGTGCTCGCCTACTTCTTTGCCCGAAAGGTCTAAAATTTTGCCTTTAGAGGCAGGCAGGTATGAGCTGAGGAATTTACGGAAGTTCCGTTCTCCGATGAAACAGATGCCCGTGCTGTCCTTTTTCTTGGCGGTTGCCAACCCGTGTTCGAGGGCAATCTTACGAATTTCCGGCTTTTCCATGTCCTGTAAGGGGAAGAGCACGTTTTCAAGCTGCTTTTGGGAGAGTTGGTTCAAAAAGTATGTCTGATCCTTGTTTTGATCCTTGGCTTTTTGCAGAAGGTGAACGCCGTTTTCGTGGGCGATTTTGCAATAATGCCCGGTGGCGATGTAATCAGCGCCCAGTTTTTTCGCTTCTTCGAGGAAAGGGCCGAATTTAATTTCTCGGTTGCAAAGCACGTCCGGATTTGGCGTTCTGCCTGCCTTATACTCGGCAAGGAAATAGGAAAAGACACGGTCCATATATTCTTTGGCAAAGTTGACCGTGTAATAGGGGATATCAATAAGGGAACACACACGGCGAACGTCTGCGTAATCCTCTTCGGCTGTGCAGCATCCGTTTTCGTCGTTTTCTTCCCAGTTGAGCATAAACAGCCCGATGACGTTGTATCCTTGTTCTTTCAAAAGCAGAGCGGCAACGGAGCTATCCACACCACCGCTCATGCCGATGACGACTGTTTTCGACATAAATCTACCTGTATTTCACCCCCAAAAGGGGGATAAGAAAAAATTTTATATAGAATTTAGCATAAGTATACCATAAATGCTTGCAAAAAGGAAGCAAAAAATAGTAAAATATAGGAAGAAAATTTAAGAGTTTTTGCGTCTGTAGTCTAATTGGATAAAATCATGCCCTCCGACGGCATTGTTGTGAGTTCGAGCCTCGCCAGGCGCACCAGTTGTAAGAAGCGCTTGCCGTGCAAGGGCTTTTTTCTTTTTTCATGAAGTGTACGCTTTTTTAAAGTCTTTTCGAAAGGGGAGGGCGCATTTGTAAGGAGTTGATTTGCGATTGTGGGTAAGTGCCGAAGATACTCCCTCTTTCCCGGTTGTTCTTTTTTCGTACTCTTCCCGTAAAGAGTCCAAGGGGAAAAACAAAAGTGGCATTGACAGGGTGGGAAAACTGTGATATAATGGCGACAATAAGACCTGTGAATAGGGGGAGGAGAACGCATGAGAAAATTCATGAGAAAAACACTTGCCGTTGTGTCGGCAGGGTTGATACTCGCTTCGGCGACGGTATACACGTCGTGCGATCGAGTCGGCGAAATTTTGGGCAGCCTTTTGGGTACGAAACAACACGAACACGTTTGGACGGACTGGAGTCGTACTGCCACCGAACATGCTCGCAGATGTTTGACGTGTGGAGACGTCGAAGAAGGAACGCATTCCTCCGATCATAAATGCCCCGACTGCGGCGCATATTTTAGAGTGCTTGCCATTGGATTTACGTCGGGCGGTGATACGGCGCACGCAGATTTTGCCGTGGAGGCGAATGAATGGTTTGCCGAACAAGGTGAGAAGCTCTACTTTTATTATGAATCGTATACCGATTACGGCAAACTCAACGACGAAGATCTTGCCAACTACGATTTGGTAATGTTCTTGAACGGACTTCCCGGTGGGAAGTCGGAACAGGACGCATTCCGGCGGTATATGGAAAACGGCGGTGCGTTTATGGCGTATCATTCTGCGGCGTTTGCGATGTGGGATGATCACACTCCGCCTAGTGACTGGTACGACTGGTATCACAATACCTTGCTTAGAAGCGGCGAATATGGCAATCGTCCATACGAAGACGGCTCCGGCGGTATTTACTGGAATACGTGGAATCCCACGGCGGACTACTTGTTGGCAGAAACGGAAACTCATTATACGACCAAAAATCTCGATTTGGATGAAAACGGGGAATTTCTCTCTGCGCCTTGTGAATGGTACGCTTGGTCGAATGATTTGCTCGCAGACGACGAGGTAACGGTGCTGCTCACCCTCAATCCTACCCCTGAACGTCCGGCAGGTGACGATCCTCGTGAAGGCATGGAGTATCAGATTTGGACGTCAGGAAAACATCCCATTGCCTGGGCAAACAACGAGTATAAGATGATTTATATGAACTGGGGACATAACTTGCAGTCGTACAATCATTTCGAGAAGAAGTCCAAAACTTTCAGCAGTCCCGTACAATGTCAATTTGTGATCAATGCCATGTACGGCTTGGTAACGCAAGACTAAATTTATTTTTCTTTGTTATTTTGTAAGATGCGGCGTCCGAAAAACGGACGCCGCATCTTATGCTTGCAAAAATTCTCAAATATTCTTAAAAACCATGCGGACGATTTTCGCCTATCATGCTCTTTTTAAGAGTGGGGGAATTATTGTTCTTCTTCGTTGGAAAGCCCGACGGCTGCGTCCACGGGGAGTGCGAATGCGATTCCTTGACCGGGGGTGTCTAATCCTGCTTCCTTATACAGAGCGTGCAAAATATCGTCTTTGAGGGCGGAAGGAACGAGAATCATGACGATTTCCTTTTCGGGTTGAATGGTGATGTTGAAAATCTTTTCCGCCTCCTTGTTGGCTGTGCCACGTGCATTGATGATCGTGCCGCCACGTGCGCCGAGCTTTTTGGCTGCGTCCATAACGACTTCGCTGTAACCGTTGTTGACGATACAAAAAATCGCTTCATGTTGATAATCCATATGAATAGTCTCCTTATTTTTATGATGGAAGGTCGCCTGTGTTTTCGGGCAACTTATTTGGTGCGATTGTCGCTTAAGAAACGATAGATCGCTACGCCGATGACGCTCGTCAAGGGAATGGTGAAGGCGATGCCTTTGCCCCCTCGAATGGTCTGGAATTTTTCTTCTAAGTTTTGCAGCACTTCTTCGGCTTTGTCTTCTCGCACGATGCTGAATAAGACGTTTTTATCCGAGTCTTCCAAACCGAGTAGATACATTGTGTCGCTCGTCGCCGTGCCTCTGCCCGCAACGGCAGTTTGGAAGTTTACGCCAAGAGAAGTGAGATAGTCGAGGTAAAACTCCGTCTTTTTATGGTCGACGACGGTGACGAGGAGCTTTAACTTTTTGAAATCCGTTTTGATCGGTTCTGTTTTCGTCGGCGTTTCCACCGCTTGTTTTTTCTTGAATTTTTCAAGTAAACTCATACCTGCTCCCCTCCTTTACATAAAGTGAATGATTTGTTCGTCGTCGGCATCGAGAAGTCGACGCATGGAAATGCGTTCACGAAGTCGTTGAGATGCAACGGAGCGGAACCCGAGGATCTGAATGGAGATCAGGGGCGCCATGGCAACTGTGGCAACCATGCCGAAAGCATCTGCGAGTATTTTTCCTTCCCCTTGCAAAGCATAGCAAATCCCGATGAGGAAGGGGAGAATGAAGGTCGAAGTCAAAGGACCGCTCGCTACGCCGCCCGAGTCGAAAGCGATTGCCGTATACAGCTTGGGTACGAAGAAAGAAAGGCCCAAAGAAATGAAATATCCGGGAATAATATAATAAAGAATACTGAAATCGAAAATCACTCGTATGACGGAGAGGGCAATGGACGAGCCTACGCCTACAGAGAGGGCGATGAGCATCGAACGCTGACTGACGGCGCCGCCCGTCACTCTTTCCACCTGTCTTTTTAAGACGTGAACGGCAGGCTCTGCCAACACCACCGCAAAACCGAGCACGAATGCGATCATTGTCAAGAGAACGGGGGATACCTCGGCGCTTGCAAGCTCTGCACCCAGTTTATAACCGATGGGCATGAAGCCGACGCTGACGGCAACGAGGAAGATAACAAGCCCGAAAAAGGCGTAAAAGATTCCCACTACGATTTGTAAAATACGTTTTTTGGGAAGCTTGATAAACAACACTTGTAAGATAAAGAAACATGCGATAATGGGGAGCAATGCAATCGCCACCTCGTACATGGTATGCCCGATTTTTAATGGAATCTCGCCAAGAGCCATGGAATAGTCGGGAAGGGTGTAGGTGATGTCGTTGGAAGCGAATACGCCCAACAGCATGACGGCAAGCATAGGTCCGACAGAACAAAGGGCGATAAAACCGAAGCTCGCTTCCCCGTCCTTTTTGTCGCTCAACGTGGAGGACACACCCATGCCGAGCGCCATGATAAAGGGCACGGTGATAGGACCTGTCGTAACGCCGCCCGAATCGAACGCAAGGGGCAATAAGTTGGCATTGCCGCTTATGAGGACGAGACAGGTTAAGGCGAACAGGAGCATATAGGAGAAAGTGAGCATTTGGGATAGATTCACACGAAAGACGACCTTGAGAATGGACAATACGAGGAATATCCCGACGCCTATACCGACGGAAAAGGTGAGTACGGTGCCGTCAACGACTTCCGCTACTTGTGAGGCAAGCACAGACAGGTCGGGTTCGGCAATCGTGATGAACAGCCCCATGACAAAGCAAACGATAATGAGCGTTTTGAATTTTCCCGATTTCGGAAGGGTAGAGCCGATCTGTTCTCCCATGGGCGTCATAGCTAAATCTGCACCGAGATTAAAAAGGGAAATCCCGATAATCAGGGCGATAGACGCGCAGACGAAAACAACCGTCTCCCACCACTCGAAATTGACAAGGGGGGTACAGTTCAGAACCAACACGATGAGCGCCACGGGCAATACGGACGTCGTGGCCTCTTTAAGTTTTACAAACAACGCTTTTAACATATCATACTTATTATATCATAAAAAACGAGAAAAGTCTACTGGGTTTTTAAAAAAAATGCCCGTGAGGATGAAATTTCCGTGAAAAGCAATCGCCAAATTCTTGACAAACGGCAGGGAGTGTGATATGATAGCTATATTCTATTATTTAATAGAAAGTTAGTTTGCTATTCAAAAAAAATGATTATTGCAATCAAGGGGAAGTAAGATATGGAAATTAAAATTACGAAAACGACGACGCCGAGTGTGATGCCTCCTGAGGATACGCTCGGATTTGGAAAGGTATTCACCGATCATATGTTAATCGTGGATTGGAGTGAGGAAAAGGGGTGGTATGATGCAAGAATTGTACCGTTTGGAAGAATTTCCCTTCACCCTGCTTCGACGGTGCTGCATTACGGCGCAGAAATCTTTGAAGGTTTGAAGGCGTATAGAAGGGCGGACGGCGGCGTACAGCTCTTCCGACCGACGGAAAACGTCAAGCGTATGAATAACTCTGCCGAACGTATGAGTTTGCCGCAGATGGATGAGAAGGATATGCTCGAACTGATCACCACTTTCGTTAAAACGGAGGAGAAATGGGTGCCGAAATCTTTCGGGACTTCCCTGTATCTTCGTCCCTTCCTGTTTGGCAACGACGAATCTTTGGGGGTACATTCGGTGAAGAATGCGACGTTTATGCTCATCGCTTCGCCGAGCGGCAGTTATTACAAAGAGGGAATCAACCCCGTCGGAATCATGATTGAAAACGAAGACGTGCGCACGGTGCGTGGCGGCACGGGATACGCAAAATGCGGCGGCAACTACGCAGCGAGCACGAGAGCGGGTGAGAAAGCGGCAAAAAAGGGATATTCCCAAGTGTTGTGGCTGGACGGTGTAGAACGGAAATATATCGAAGAAGTAGGCGCAATGAACGTCATGTTCAAGATTGACGGGGAGATTGTCACTCCTAAACTTACCGGTTCCATTTTGCCCGGCATCACGAGAAAGAGCTGTATCGAAGTGCTCAAAGCGCAGGGATACTGTGTGAGCGAGCGGCTTCTCTCTCTTGACGAACTTGTAGACGCCATGGAGAAGGGAAAGCTTGAGGAAGCGTGGGGTTGCGGTACGGCGGCGGTGGTGTCGCCTATCGGTAAACTTGCCATCGGAGAGAAGGAATACGTCATCGGCGGCGGCAAGATCGGCGAGGTCACGCAAAAGCTGTACGACTTGCTCACCGGGATTCAATGGGGCAAGGTTGAAGACGAGTTTGGCTGGGTGTATAAGCTCTGAAAAAAGAGGGAGATTTCTTTAAAAAAATCAAGCTCAAATCATTGACAAAATTCCCAAAATGAAGTAAAATAGTGTTATTATATAAAGGCTATGACGGGAACAAAATCCGTGCTGCGTTGGATTTCAGAGAGTCGGCGGTTGGTGTGAGCCGATACGGCATACGGAATATACTCCTCCCCGAGCTGCCGAGAGAACGGCAAGGAAAAAGCCAAGTAGATTCGGACGGGTTCTCCCGTTACAGAGAACGATGAGCGGGTGATTTAATCGCCAAGAAGAGTGGTACCGCGGAGTTTATTCGTCTCTTTTGAGCGCAATTATTGCGTTCAAAAGGGGCGTTTTTATACAATTGCCGCATAGCATAGAAGAAGCGATTGCTCTATGG
>CAZBQP010000025.1:0-12055 GCA_964494075.1 uncultured Clostridia bacterium | reverse complement strand
CAATGTACTTGTTTTAGTTCTTTTCCTTGAAATATTCCAAAAAAGAATGTAGCGCATACGAAACGGTTGCGTTTTTGGGAAGCAGCATCCCCACCGAACGAGTAGGCAAAGCAGGATCTGTATCCACTTCAAAAAGCTCCCCTCTCTCTATGCGACCGCATGCATACTCACGAGGAATCACCCCAACCCCCATACCGGACGCAACGAGCCGTTTCATCAAATCCCAGCTCCCCACCTCAATGGAAGGCTGCAATTCCACCCCGTGCGCCATAAAGAAATTCTCTAACGATTTCCTCGCCACCGTATTCTTGTTCATGACGATTAAGGGGTATTTCGCTATCTTCGTTAAAGACATGGTGCCTTCATTTGCCAACTCTTTATATTTTTTACCAACGATAAAAATATCGTTGATACGCATACAATTTCCATATAAATCAAGCCCGTGATCCTCTGCAAGCGGAAGGTTGACAAAGGCAACGTCGCAACGGTTTGCTTTGAGTTTTTCCACGGTGTCCGGCGTAAAATCTGCCATTAATTCAATCTTTACCGCAGGGAAACGTTCGTGAAATTCCACAATTTTATCCGATAAGAAATATTCAAAAATCGTGTCACTCGCCCCGATTCGTATAAGTCCCGTCGCTGAATTTTGCACTTCATTCAAACGATTTTCCGCCTGAGCAAAGAGCGCAAGTGCACGTTCTACTTCCTCAAAAATAAGCTTGCCACCTTGTGCGGAAAGCTCCATACCTCGATGCGTACGGTTAAACAAAGCCACCCCGAGCTGATTTTCAAGCTGCTTAATGGACTGCGACACAGCAGGTTGAGAAATATAAAGTTCTTCCGCCGCCCTTGTAAGGCTGCCGCATTTCGCAACCGTATAAAATACGCGATATAATTCTAAATTTACCATAAACGCATACTTACCCCCTTCATTTTTATTTCCCGACGCAGAACTTTTCAAAAATTTCCTGAATGATTGCCTCCGTCGCCGTCTCGCCCGTAATCTCGCCCAAAGCGTCCCACGCTTCCTTTACGTCAATCCCGATAAGGTCGAGCGGTTCGCTTTCACACGCCAAAATCGCTTTATGTAAACTTGTTTTCGCTCGTTCCAATGCATTGAAGTGGCGCTGTTCAATCAAGAACGCAGCATCCTCACTTCTCGCACCAAATCCCTTTTCATATAAGAGACGCTTAAGTTTCTCAATCCCTTCGCCTGTGACTGCAGAAGTATATACGTCCGCATCCGTTTCCGTTTCGTCGGTGCTGATGTCCACCTTATTGAACACTTTAATCAAGGGTTTTCCCTGCACCATAGCAAGCACGCGTGCATCCTCTTCATCTATCTTTCCATGAACGGAAATATCCGCCACAAACACAACCACGTCTGCACTGCCGATAATGGATTCTGCACGCTCGATTCCGATATTTTCAATAGCATCGCCGCTCTCTCTCACGCCTGCCGTATCGTAAAGATTGAATTTTCTACCCTTGATTTCCAGCGTACCTTCCACCGCATCACGCGTGGTGCCGGCAACGTTGGAAACGATGGCTTTGTCATACCCCAAAAGTCTGTTCAAAAGGGAGCTTTTACCCGTGTTGGGCTTACCGCAGATAGCGACGGTCACCCCGGACTTTATCTTTTTGCCGACGGCATACGTTGCTGTCAACGTTGCGATCCGCTCTTCCAGCTTGACAAGTTCACTCTTCAATTCTTCGATATGCTGTTCCTCGATGTCCTTCCACCGCATCACGCGTGGTGCCGGCAACGTTGGAAACGATGGCTTTGTCATACCCCAAAAGTCTGTTCAAAAGGGAGCTTTTACCCGTGTTGGGCTTACCGCAGATAGCGACGGTCACCCCGGACTTTATCTTTTTGCCGACGGCATACGTTGCTGTCAACGTTGCGATCCGCTCTTCCAGCTTGACAAGTTCACTCTTCAATTCTTCGATATGCTGTTCCTCGATGTCCTCTTCGGGATAGTCCACGGAAACGTCAATACCGGCAAGCAGCGTTTTTAACGTCGACTGCAAAGCACGTACCTTATCCGTCAGCTTTTCGCTGTACAAAAGATACCCTGCCTTCACTTCGGCATCCGACTCCCCATTGATCATGTCGGCAATCCCCTCGCAGGACGCAAGCGAAAGCTTACCATTCAAAAAGGCTCGCTTGGTGAACTCCCCTTTCCCGGCAGGCTTTGCGCCAAGAAGGAACGTTTGTCTTAAAATTCCACGTGCAATATTTTCCCCGCCGTGGCATTGAAATTCTACGATGTCTTCCCCCGTATAGCTCGCAGGGCCACGGAAATATACACACAATCCGAAGTCCTCAAAATTCCCTCCGTCGATACGCCCGGGATACATACGGTAGGGTTCAAACTCCTCCACCTTAATTTTCCCGATAGGTTTGAACATTCTCGCAGCAAGCTCCAAAGGATTTTTTCCGCTGATTCGAATGATTGCGACACCGCCACGCCCGGACGGCGTAGAAATCGCGGCAATATTTTCTTCCATCATACTCGTATTCCTTCCATAATTCAAAGTTATATATTTACTATTATTATAGCACAGTATTTTCTCGCTGTAAATCATTTGCGACCTATTTTTTATAAAAAAAAGACGGAAATATAACTTTTTCTTATTTCCCGTCTTTAATAAGCTATTCTGTTTTGATCTGTTTGCGGAAATGTTTCTCACCACTTTTCACAATGAATCCTCTTGCCGCAACCTACGCCGCTCATGCAGCATGATTTCTTTTTACGTCAATTCTCAAACAACGGCTTTTTTCTGCCTTGTTCACGAGCCGCTATCAATCGAAAAAGCCGTCCGAGTTTTTATCCGAAGGATCGCTTCTCGTCTTGTTTGCGTTTGAAGAAAATTCCTCGAAGGGATCTTCAGGCTTCTTCGGCGCAGAACCGCCGTTTTGTCCATAGGGAGACTGCGAACCAGGCGTAGACCAATATTGTCCGTTGCCGTAAGGGTTTGGACGATACATTTGCTGATACCGACGAGCATACGCCTCACGACGAGCGCGCATATACGCATCGTAATCAATCGCCTTCCGATTGCGAAGCGCAAAAATAACGAAGAACCGAGCCAACGGAACGAGTAAACACAAAAGACTCAACACCGAATAATTTTTCGGCGCATACTGTTTGAACAGACTTGTAAGCAGAATGAACAGCAACACTTGACAAATGAGTTGGAAAATCATCACAAGATAAACGCTCACCGTATAAAACTGTTCCACCATCTGTGCAAAGCCAGTCAATCCCGTCCAACAATAGCTGTCGTTCACGATGTTGGGCTCACCGAACTCATAGAATAGGTAAGCTTCGGAAATAATCATTGCCCAAGTGATGATCGTTGCGACAATTTGCCCGATCATTGCGTACAAACCCGTGTTTTTCATTCGTTGTCCAAAAAATTGTCCATCGCCTGAGAGTTTGCCGAGATACCAGATATTTGCAAAGGGAACGAACGCCAACCAACGTTTTTCCATTCCACGTTTTTTCGCCATTTTAAAAATCCCGACTCCCTGCAACACGAACACCGCTGCAAACAGCAATAATCCGAAAATGCAGCCGTATAACGGCACGATACGCACATTCAAGAAAGGTTGCGCATTTCCCGTACCACCGTTGGGAATCGCCAAAGACAAAAAGTTTCTAATGAATTGATAAAAATAATAAATCTCCATATTCTTCCTTGCTTAGTTATATTCTACACAATGCAACACAAGCCCTTTGGCAGGCATTGTTTTTCCAAGTAAATTTCGCTGTCCTGTTTGAAAAGCTTTCTGCAAACTTTCTTCCGTCCGTTTGCCGCTTGCAAGGTCGAGAAGTTCCCCTGCCATCGTGCGCACCATATTGTATAAAAATCCATTTCCCGTGACGTAAATTTTTACGACGCGAAGGGCAAAATTTTCCGTTTCTTCCACCTTCACCTCGTACACGGTACGCACCGTCGTCTTGACGGAGGATCCTGATGCACAAAACGCTTTGAAATCGTGTTCACCTTCCATAAGCTTCGCCATTCGCCGCAAATCCTCTATTTTCGGCAACTCTTCCACCTGAACGGCGTACCTATCCAAGAGTGGCATTCCACGACGGCTCTCGTACAGCGAATAACAATAGGTCTTGCGTTTAGCGCTTCGATTGCTATCAAATCCGTCCTCGCCTGCCATGCCTTCTAACAAACGAATATCGGACGGCAAAAAGCGATTGAGACAATCAGGCAATTTTTCAGGCGGAACGGTGATGACGTCGCTGTCAAAATGACAAATCTGCCCAGCCGCATGCACTCCGGCATCCGTGCGGCCGCTAGCCACCACGTGAACGTCAATGGAGAGGGCTTGTTTTAGCGCATTCTCCAAACATTCCTGCACGGAAAGTGCATTTTTTTGCCGCTGCCAACCGGCATACTCCGTGCCGTCATAAGCTATTTTTAAGACGTAACGCATGATTTCTCCTTCTTTTCAAATCCACCTTAAAGAATTGCAGCGGTAAAAACGCAAAGCAAAATGACAGCCGTCAACAACACCGCAACCACCCCCAACGCAACGCCGTCTCGCCAACCAAAGGTCAACTTTTTATATTTTGTGCGGACTTTACTTCCGGAATAACACCGTGCGTCCATAGCGTCTGCGAGCTCGTAAGCACGGCGGAGCGCACTCACCAATAAGGGAATCAAGGTAGGGATAATCGCCTTGACTCGTTTCACGAGTCCGCCCGTTTCAAAATCCGCTCCTCGTGCCTTTTGCGCATTCATGATACGCCCCGTCTCTTCCGTCAAAATGGGAATCATTCGAAGCGCAATCGACATAATCAGTGCCAACGCATGCACGGGGAAATGGAGAAGTTTTAAGGGAGTAAGCAATACTTCCAAACCGTCCGCAAGCGCAACGGGCGTTGTCGTTAACGTAAGCAACGAGGAAGCAAGCACCAACAACAACCAACGCACAGCAAGGAAAATCGTGTAATAAATTCCCTCTTCCGTAATGGAAATAAATCCCCATTCCCAAATCACCCGTTCACCTGCCCCGAAAAAGAGGTTGAGCACCACCATGAACAGGAGCATGAACAGGACGGCTTTCACCGAACGGAGCAACATCTTAAAGGGAACTCCTGAAAATGCCGTCATCAACACGAACACGAACGCACACGCAGCAAGGGTGTAAAAGTTATCTCCCACGAATATCGCCGTGATGTATGCAATCAAAAATACAAGCTTCACCGCGGGGTTGCACTTATGCAAAAAGGACTCGGAAGGGTAATATTGACCAAACGCAACTTCATTCATTCGTCTGCCCTCCTTTCATCGTTACACGCATACCTGCCCCTTTGCTTTTCGCAAAATCCAACGTTTTCGCAATAAAATCGATCGTTGTAAAATCGCTGTCAACGTCCACGCCTTCTTCTTCAAGCGCCAGCTGAATTTTCGCCGTAAACGGAATATCCAAACCTTTGGAACGAAGAAGCTCTACCCGTTTGAACAATTCTCTCGGCGTTCCTTCGTCCAGCACTTCGCCGCCGCAGAACACCGCTGCGCGCGTACAATTTTCCGCTATCTCATCCATGTCGTGGGAGACGATAATCACCGTCTTACACCAGTCGTTATGAATTTTATGAAGCAGCGACATAATCTCCTCTTTTCCAAGAGGATCGAGACCTGCCGCAGGCTCGTCCAAAACGAGGATTTCCGGTTTCGTCACGATAACGCCTGCAATCGCAACTCGACGTTTTTGTCCTCCCGAAAGCTCGAAAGGGGAACGATTTTTCACTTCCTCGAAGTTCAGTCCCACCGTTTCCAAAGCCTCACGCACCAAGGCGTACGTTTCCTCCTTGCTCATATCGGGGCAGAAATTTTTCAGTCCGAACGCAACGTCCTCAAAGACTGTTTCCGCAAACAATTGATATTCGGGATATTGAAACACCATGCCGACCTTACGACGGAGCTCTTTGAAATCCGTATTTTTATCCGTCAAGTCATAGCCGTTGACGGTGAGCGTAATCTCGGGAGCGGGACGTTGTCCTTTCTTGACTTTCGGAGCCTTATACCTTTTTTCCGCAGAAGGCACTTTCAACAGCGCATTGAGGTGCTGTACAAAAGTCGATTTACCGCTTCCGGTATGACCGATCACGCCAAAAAACTCCCCCGATTGAATTTCTAAATTCACTCCGACGAGTGCTTGCGTTGCGAAAGGAGAGCTGGGATTGTAGACATGAACGAGATTCTTGCTGACAATCGCACCGCTTTGCGTGTCTTCAAAAAGTTTTCTTGAACGGGTACATACCCCTTTCATTTCACAAATATTTTCAGAACGAGCAGCAGTCAACGCCTTGGAAATATTCCGTGCGATCTCCTCTGCTTCCATACTTTCCTCTACGGGCAAGCCGTGTTCGCTCAAAGTTCGACAAATGTGCATAGGACGAGGAGTCACGAGAGAATATTTCTCTAAATTATTTTGAGAGAATACCTCTTGAGGTACCCCCTGTGCCACGATTCGTCCTTGGTGCATCACCACGGCACGATCGGCAAGCAATGCTTCCTCCGCAAAATGAGTGATAAGAATAACCGTGATTTTTTCCTCTTTATTGAGTTTACGAACGACGTCAATAACCTCTCGACGCCCTTTGGGATCGAGCATAGCCGTCGATTCATCCAAAATCATCACACGCGGTTTCAACGCAAGCACGCCTGCAATGGCGATACGTTGTTTCTGTCCCCCCGAAAGTCTGGCAGGAGTTGCATGGCGAAATTCTTCCATCCCCACCGCTTGCAAGGCAAATTGAATACGTTCTCCGATTTCTTCACGAGGCACGCCGATATTCTCGGGCCCAAAAGCCACGTCATCCTCAACAATAGACGCCACCGTCTGATTGTCGGGATTCTGAAAAACAATCCCCACCTGTCTTCGAATATCGAACAAATTATTCTCGTCGCTCACGTCCATACCCAGCACGGTCACTTCTCCCGAAGTGGGCGTCAACAAACCGTTGGTCAAACGTGCCAACGTAGATTTACCACTCCCGTTATGTCCGAGTACAGCAACAAACCCCCCTTCCTCTACGGTAAAATCAACGCCGCGAAGGGCAAATTCACCGTTCGAGGAAAAGAACCCCTCATTTTCATCTTCCGACCTTTCCTCATCGTAGGAAAAGTACACTTTACTGAATTTAATCACTTCCATCTTCTCTTTTATAAAGGAGCACCACTCCTTACTCCGCTCTTCGTTATATCATTCTTTCCTATTATAGCAAATTTTTTTGGATTTTACAATGAAAACTGTGTGAAATTATGTGTTATTCTGCAAAAAATACACTTTCTTTTAATTTTTTTTAGTTTTTTTATTTTTTTTCGTTCATTCGCTTGTTTTCTTAAAGAAAAAGTATTATTATAGTATCAATCGTTTTTAGGAGAATTTATATGCTTACCTCAAAAGATGACAAAACAGAAAAAGAAGGCACCATATCTGCGTTGAAAGAAAAAAACGCAAAGTCAATCGCCATTGACGTCCTCGTATGTTTTCTCTCCGCGCTCCTCGTATCTTCCTCCTTATATTATTTTTCCAACTACAATAAATTCGCACCCGGTGGCGTGACGGGTTGCGCATCTATCCTTGCTTCCTTGATCAATTCTAATGAAGTGACCTTGTGGATGAGTATTTTGATGTTCGCATTCAACCTGCCCATCTTCGCTTTGGTCGCCATTTTTTGCAATCGAAAAACAGGCATCATGCTCCTTATTTACCTTCTCTTTCAATCGGGACTTTTGATGTTATTCAAATACCTGCATACCGAATTCAACCTTCCGTATTACGCAGCTTTCTCAACCGATCCCCTGTATACGGAAGGCAACAACGTCGTCTTCGCCTCTATCGGCGTAGGCGTCATTTCGGGGCTTGGATTCTCCCTCATGCTCCGTAGATTCGGGGCGTCCGGCGGCACGTACGCGATCTCCGCCCTTATCAAACATTTCAAACCCGAAAAGAATATCGCATGGCTTGCCTTTGCGCTCGATTCTTCCGTTGTCGCACTCGCCTTTTTTGTTTATGATTCGGACATCAACTCCGTTATTTCCACCCTCACCAACATTTTCATCTCGAACCTGGTGGTGGATTATCTCTTACAAGGGTTGCGGAGCGGATATAAATTTGAAGTCATCACCGACCGTCCGGAAGAGCTTGCCGCTCTTATGATGTCGAAATTGCATCGTGGCGTCACTCTTTTACACGCAGAGGGCATGTATACGCACACAGACAAAGCAATCTTAATTTGCATCATCAGAAAACGCCAAATCGGGGAATTTTTGAAGCTTTTGAAAACGCACGGCGCAACGTTCTCCTTCTCGTGTAAAGTCAACGAGGTCTACGGAAAATTCGACACGTACGTGGAAAACGACAAGCCTTTATTCGGCGGACTTTAATTTTTCTTTGATCGTCCGTCAAATCAGCTTGATTTTTTCACCCCTTTCCTTTATAATAGAATCATGAAAAACTGGTTATATGAAAAACACGTCGTACTCACGGGCGCTTCCGGGGGAATCGGCAGAGAACTAACGAAAATTTTAATCAACGTCTACGGCGCAAAGGTGATCGGTATCGGGCGAAGCGAGCAAAAAATGCTCTCTTTGATTGAAGAGCTTGGAGAAAACGCCGACCACTTTTCCTATCACTTATTCGACGTCGCCTCGCAAGACAACTGGGAACTCTTTGCAAACAAGCTGAAAGACGAAGGTATTTCCCCTACACTCCTCATTAATAATGCAGGAGCTTTCCCCACTTTTTTGAAAGTAAAGGACACAAAGACGGAAACGATGGAACACATCGTAAAAATAAATTACATGGCACCCATGTATGCGACGAATGCGATTTCAGCGTTGGATAAACACGCCTCCATCGTCAATATATGTTCCTCGGCGGCTCTTTGTTCCGTCGTCGGAACAGCTCCCTACTCTGCAAGCAAAGCCGCTCTGAAAGCGTATACGGAAATTTTGCAAATGGAAGAGAAAAATCGTTACGTCGGCATTATCTACCCCGGCACGACGAAGACCGATTTATTCAGAAACGACGAGAACACCGAAAACAGCGCCCTTGACGTTATCGCTATGCCTGCCTCGAAAATGGCAAAAAAAGTAGCAAAACGCATTCTTAAAAAGAAAAAGAGAGCTGTGTTAGGCTGGGACGCAAAAGCAATGAATCTAATGGCAAAAATCGCACCCGTCAAAGGACTTGCCTTAATCGCATGGGTTATGCGAATATCAAAATCGAAAGTATTTACAAACGTATTTCAAGAGGAGTAAACAGATTATATTATGGATATCATGAAAAAACTTCATTTACAAAAAATTCACAAGACGGACATTCTCGTCTTTGTATTGCTCGCCGTGTGTGCAGGATTGATGATCGGCATGGCAGCCACAGCCTCCCTACTGGCTCAAAGCTTATACGGAAGTTGGGGGAAATTAATCGGCGCAATTCTCTTCTCTTTAGGAATTTTTGCCATCGTCACCTTTGAGATGAGATTGTTCACCGGCATGGTGGCAGACATTCCCAAAATGCCCAAGGAGAATTACTGGACACTGCCCGTTTGCTTTATCGGAAATGCGCTCGGCGTGGGCATCATCGCAATTGTCGTGTCCGTCTCCCCCCTTGCGGAAGCCACGATGAGCCTTGGTGCTTCCATCATTCAAAACAAACTCTATTCAGATAACTGGGTACTCGGCTCACTCAGATCCGCAAGTCTTTGCGGCATGATGATCACTCTTTCCGTATGGTCGGTGAAATATGCCCCCAAAAAAGGATTGAGCGCCACTGTCGGAGTCATGTTCCCCATCATCTTCTTCGCATTCTGCGGCTTCGATCACTCCGTTGCGAACATGCTGTATTTCTACTATCTCGGTGAAATTTCTTGGCGTGTCGTTGGCTACGTTCTTCTTTCCATCATAGGAAATATTATCGGTGGAGTCACCCTTCCTTTAGTTATCAAACTTCGAGAATTTTCCGTTAATCGTAAAATCGCAGAAGAACAAGGAGAACCCGAAGAAAAAGAAACTGCTGAAGATAAGAAAGCGGCTTAAAAAACTCTAAAAACAACAAAAAAATTAACACAAGAAAATATAAATCCGACCCATGTCCATAAACATAGGTCGGATTTTTAATTTTATCCACTCTCATTCCGTCAATATCCATAATTTTCCATACAACAGGAACGTACCATGACGAGGATTGTTTTTTTTCACTCTCCCGGTATTTGCCCCCTCATTCCATCTTCTTTCCCTCTTGACGCTTTTATAGGATTGATTTATGCAGTTAGTTTTAGCATATTTTTCTTACGTCGGCATTTTTTATGCTTTCCTGGCTTAAAAGGAAATGGAAAGAAAATCTAATCGTCCCTTGCCTTGATAGGTAAAATATAAAGGTTTTTCGCCATTTTCGATATGCAATTCAGCGGTAAATATTCTGGGCGTTTTATCGCTGTTTATATCAATCGTCGCAACCATGGTACCATCTAATCCATCTTTTACGAGCATTTTTCCTTCCGCCCGCCCCTTCACGGTGACGGAGATTTTCTTATTATCGTGGAAGTCGAAATACTTAAATCCAGCCGTTGAGCCGCCACAGAAATTCGCAATATATTGATCACCGTTTTCTTCTCGATCTTTGCCCGTTTGCGTGAAATAGGGATGACAACCTTTGGGCGGTTTAACACCGCCGTAGAAATATACCCCCTTCTTGGAGAATAGATGACAGGCAATTCTCGCCTCGTATTCCCCTTCCGCTTTCAAAGCGCCCCCGTTCAAGCCGCAAGAAGTCACTTTCGCCTGTTGGAATCTGCCGTCGGGGCACATTTTAATCTCTTCCGCACACGCCTGACGAGAATAACAATGCCTATTCGTCTGTCTATGATAGAACACGTAATACTTGCCATTGATAAACTCAACGCTACCATGGGTATTCCCTACATAGTTTAACGGCTTCTCTGAAAGCCCCAAATCGGCAATAGAAACGAGCGTACCCTTGAACTCAAAATCCCCCATGGGAGAATCCCCCATCGCATAACAAAGCTCGTGCCCGTTCACCGAAGAATAGATGAAATAGTACTTGCCGTTAAATTTTCGCATGGACGCCGCCTCGAAAAACTCGTGCCCTTCATAACCCGTGCCTTTGGAGTTATGCTGAGATTTTCCCACTCGTCTTAAGGGAAGCTTCACCGTGAGCATATCCTCGTCCAGTTCCGCCGCCATTGCACCGTTCGTATTCACCGATTTGAACGCCGTGAAGATATTTGGAAACTTGGGCGCCATGCCCGTATAGAGATAGATTTTTCCATCATCGTCACGGAACACACCGGGATCGAATTGATGCATATCCGTCTCCTCTTTCCCACGTCCTAAATAAGTGCCATCCGGGTATTTCACCCTACCCAGGTATTTGTACACGCCTGCAGGAGTATCGCAAACGGCTACACCGATACGACGCTCGTTCCCCACAAAATAATAGAGATAATATCTACCATCCTTACCCTGCACGACGTCGGGTGCATACATGGATTTCAAGAAAAGAGGCGGCTTTTCGGGATCATCCGTCTTTTTCCAAATCACCCCTTCATAACGCCAATCGGAGAGATCGTTTACAGGCGCAGACCAACAAACGTAGTCGTTTGCACAAAACTCGTTGCTGTTAAAACAATCGTGCGAACCGTAGATATAAACTCGGTCACCAAATACATGGGGTTCTCCATCGGGAACGTATTCATAAGAGGGAAGATAGGGATTGAGCGCTTGTGTTTTCATATTTTCTCCTTTATCGGTCATTTATTCGTCGTGAAGAAACGCCATTCACTCTTCTATTTACCCTTCTATTATACTCTCTCATACCCTATCTGTCAACCCATTTTTCAAAAATTGCCTTTTCACAAAAATCTTTGAAACTCGACTCCGATTTTTGCCTATACGAGCCCCCCTTTCTCTAAAAAAAGCAGAGTTTTTTTCAAACTCTGCTTTCTATTCTTTTCATAATTTTGCAGTATCCATCCGACAACCATGACCAAGACTT
>CAZBQP010000024.1:0-12599 GCA_964494075.1 uncultured Clostridia bacterium | reverse complement strand
GCATTGACACGTCCGCTTTCGCCTATGTAACCGACGCCGTCGTGGTCAAGAGTGATGCTCGTGACGGGCACGGGCGGAATGACGGGCTTTTCCTCTACGGTGATGGTGACGGAACTTGTCAGATTTTCGTGGATTTTGGAAGTGGCGGTGATCGTCGCCGTACCGACGGCAACACCTTTAATCTGCCCGGAGGCGTTGACGGTTATAATGCTCGTGTCCGAGGACGTCCAAGTGACAGCTCGTTCGGTTGCGTTGGCAGGGGTGTATGCAATGTCCAACCCCAAGGAATCCCCTTTATAAATGGAGCTCTTTTTGGCGGAAATATGAATGCCTTCCACGGCAATCTCTTTCACCGACACCGTCACCGTTTGCGTGAATTGTTCGCTCTCTTTCGAGGTGACGGTGATGCTCGTTTGTCCGTTCTTTTTGGCAAGCACGGTGCCGTCTGCATACACTTCCGCAATGCTATTATCGGAAGAGCTGTATAGCAACGCTTTGTTGGTGGCGTTCTCGGGGGAGACGGTGCATTGTATCTTGCCCTTGTTCCCTGCGAGCATCGTCAGGTTGTCGAAGGAATACGCTTGCCCGGAAATGAGCATGGAGTCGACTGTCAAGCCGTTCACGGCTACAAATTCCACTTCGGGTTGGGTGACGCCTGACATAATGTCGTCAATCACGTTGCCGACGCTGCCGCTGATGTCAGAGGATTCTTTGCCGGGTGTCAACGCTTGCATACAAAGTACGAGAATGCAGGCAATGTAGACCAACGTTACGCCGATTTTGTACAAAATTTTCCAAACACTTTTCTTTTTCTTTGTCATATTTTTTTTCTCTATCGTTTCTCTATTAGGTTAAGTCATAGTATCTTATGACTATACGCATTCTATATTATAACACAGATATTATCAGAAAGCAAATGAAAAAGTTGAGTAATTATCAAAAAAAGTACAATTTTTTCTTTTGGAATATCCGCTGAGAAAAAATGAAAACAGAAAGAGAAAAAAACGATAAAAACGCTTTACAATCTGGGGATTTTGCGGTATAATAAATGAGTATTATCATGTCGTATTGCGCCCTGTCCGTTACAAATGGGGCGAATCGAGAAGGAAAAGGTATGAAAATTTCCGAAAACTGGAAGGATTATTCGATCATAGCGACGGGAGACGGGTACAAGCTCGAACGTTGGAAAGACGTGTATTTGCTTCGCCCCGATCCACAGGTCATTTGGGCGGCGCAGACCGATTTGTTTGCTTATCCCAAGCTCAACGCCTACTATAAGCGCAGCGAAAAAGGGGGCGGCGGCTGGAAGATATTGAAACCCATTCCCGAGGAATGGAACATCTCGTACGAACCGCTCTCTCTTCATTTTAAGATTAAACCCATGGGCTTCAAGCATACGGGCTTGTTCCCCGAACAGGCGGTAAACTGGGAGTATGCGACAAAGCTCATCAAAAACGCAGGCAGACCGATCAAGGTGTTGAATTTGTTTGCGTACACGGGTGGGGCGACGGTGGCTTGCGCCAAGGCAGGTGCGCAGGTTACGCACGTAGATGCGGCGAAGGGCATGGTGGAACGTGCCGGTGAAAACGCTCGTCTTTCCGGAATTGACACGGGAATCCGCTATATCGTGGACGACTGTTTGAAATTCGTACAGCGAGAAATTCGCAGAGGGAATAAGTATGATGCCATCATCATGGATCCTCCCTCGTACGGCAGAGGTCCTGGCGGCGAAATGTGGAAGATCGAAAACGATCTGTATGAATTCGTGCAGACCTGTACGGGTGTTTTGAGCGACAATCCTTTGTTCGTGCTCATCAACAGCTATACGACGGGGCTGCAACCGATGGTGTTGAAAAATATTTTACAGCTCACCATGAAAAATTTCAAGGGGAGCGTGGACGCCTACGAAGTGGGCATAAAAACGGAGGAGGGAATTTCCCTGCCTTGCGGAGCGGGAGGTATATTCGTCAATGACGCAAATTGAAAACACGGAAAAAGTAGTGGTTGAAACCCCTTTTACCATTCTTTATGAAGACAATCATATCATCGTCGTACAGAAGCCGCAGATGACGGCTTGTTGTCCTGACGAGAGCAAGGACGACAACCTGCTCGATCAAATTAAGCGCTATATCAAAGTTGCGTACAATAAGCCCGGCAATGTGTACGTGGGGCTTGTGCACCGTTTGGACAGACCTACGGGCGGCGTGATGGTATACGCCAAGACGAGCAAGGCGGCGGCAAGACTTACGGAAGGCTTGCAGACGGGGGATTTTGAAAAGAAATATCTCGCAGTTCTTTGCGGTACGCCCGACACCGAACGTGGCACGTTATGCAATTATTTGAGAAAGAACACCGTCAACAACATGGTGTACGTTTGCACGCCGAGTGAAGAGGGCGCAAAGTATGCCGAGCTCGATTATCGAGTGGTGGAAGACAAGGGGAAATACTCCTTGGTGGAAGTCCGTTTGCATACGGGAAGAACTCATCAAATCCGTGTACAGATGGCAGGCATTGCTCATCCCATTTACGGGGATATGCGCTACGGCGGCGCACAGGCGCAAAAAGGGAAACTTGCTCTTTGGGCGTATTCTCTTTCCTTCTTGCACCCCATTACCAAAGAACGCTTGAAATTTATAGCGTACCCTCCCGAAACGGAGGTGCCCTGGAAGGCGTTTGAATTGTCCAAAGCCGTGGAAATTCAATGAAAATTTAAGAAAATTATAAAAATAGGGAAAAAAGCCTAAAATGCGATTGACAAACGAGGCTTTTCCGTGTAAAATATATAGGTACGATATTGTATATTGCGGGAAATCTACTCGCAGAGCAATACAAAAATTATGAGGCACAATTTCATGAAAAGAAACAGTAAAAAATTATTAACTCTTTTGCTTGTCGGCGCACTTTGCACGGCAACGATCGGTGGAGTAGCGACGGCGGCTTCCGCAGAAGAAACGGCAACCGCAGGTGCGAAATATGCGCTCACTCAAGTCTTCACGAAGAAAAACGACGCAACTGTCGGCAACGAGAAGATTGGTGGACAAGAAAAAGCAACGGCAAAATTCTCCTTCCCCAAGACGACGGAGACGGACGAGGACAAACTTCCCGCAGTGGAATTGGATCGCGATCTTGCGTTGAGATGGTATGACGCAAGCGGTGCAAAGTATTTGAACTTTACTTTTGCGTTCGCTGATCAGAATTGTCAGGATGTATCCTTTGAAATTCAAACCACTCCTTATCAGTCTGTTTCCAAAGATAAGGCAATCAACGTCTTGAAAATTACGAAGGACGGAAAAGTGTACGTGAACGACGAAGAATCCGCAGAAACCGTTACCTTGGACGGAGACGTAAGCGTTTCGCTTGCAGACGGATCGGAAAGCGGCTCGTTCAAAGTACAGGTGAACGGAACGGTAGTCGGCGAGTTCACGAACATCGGCGCAAACTATGCGGAAAACGACGGCGACGATATGGATTCCTTCGTGATGAGAGCAACGCCCGTAACCGATGCGGAAGAAACGGCGATCTATTTGAAGAGCTTGAACGGTCAGTCTTTTACGAATATTACGGATGATAAGGTAGAAGACGATGCACCTGCTGTATTGATCGTTAATCAGGAAATCAGCCATTTCTTGATGGGTACGGCGTTCAACCTTGACTATACGGCAATCGACGTATTGAAGAGCTCCGTCACCATTTCGAGCAACGATAGAAAGTATTATCAGTACAATCCCACCGATACGGAAGTAACGGGCAAGAATATCAACACCTCCACCTATTTCATGGATACCGTTTATGAAAAGGACGGGGAAATGACTTCCGTTTGGAGAGAGGAAGAAAAGAACGGCGAAGGCAGAGAATTCGTTTCTATCTGGTTCGATTTGAACGACGGTACCTATTCGGGCGACAAGGCAAGATACGAACTTGCTTGGTATGCAACGGACACCGTAGAAAAGACGGTCGGAACGGATACGAGAGAATATGTCGTAATTAACCGCAACGAAGAAGGTCCTCAATATACGATGATTACTCTTGATGATGAGAATAAGGCAAACGTTGTGGACGCACGTCTTGAAGGATTCGTAGCGCAATATAACGAAAAACTTGCAGAATTGGCAAAAGATAAATATGCCGGCAGCAATGAAAAGGTAGACCTTCCCGCAGTGGACTGGTTGATCGGCGACAACAACGGTTATACCTCCTTGTCCTTTACGATCAGCTATAAGACGCCTACTTCGACGTCGCCGAGCAACTCAAGCGCAAGAAAGTATAACAACTTGCAGATTTCGACGGCAACCGAAGGTTGGTACGAATTCAAAATTTTCGCAAGCGATTCCGTAAACAATGCAATGAAGTATTATTTGGACGGCGAACTTGTAGAAGTTACGGCAAACAACGTTTGGGAAATTGAAGAAATTCCCACCTTCAAATTCAAGCTCGAAAATAAGGGTATTAAGACGAAGGAAGACGCCGATAAAGATACGCTTGACAACAAGATTTTGAATGACAGCTATACGATGAGCAAAGTGAGCATCGTCGGTGCAACCAACGAACAGTCCGCTTATAAGCTCTATAAGGTTGACAACGATTTGTGGGGTATCCCCGGTATTGCGAAAGTTATGTCAACCATCAAGTATGCCGAACTCAATGCAAAGGCAGACGAACTTACGAAAGATTTGGGCCTTGTGGATAGTGATGATTTCATGACCTACTATCTTAAGGCATTCCAGTTGCTTTTGATTGAAAAAATCAATGCGGATTCGGCTTGTTCCGAACACTATCAGGCGCTTGCTGCCGGAAAGGAAAACTTTGATATTGCCGATATGTTTAAGGAAATCAACGTTTACGACAGCACCCTTGAGGCTGATGAAGGCGACAATATCTATAACTGGAGCGCAACGTCGAGAAGATTTACGGCTGCGGAAGAAGGTTTGTATTTGATCCTTGCAGATTACTGGGATGACGAACTCTCCATGATTGACCGTGTACCTGCTTATAAGCTCATTGAAGTTTCCGAAGAAACGGATACCATTCAGGGCGTTTCCGAATGGTTGCAGAACAATTTGGTATCCTTGATTTTGTTCGGGGTAGCCGGTGTGTTCGCAATTGCACTTCTTGTGCTTATCTTTGTGAAACCTTCTAACGAAACGTTGGAAGACGTGGATAAGAAAGCAAAGAACAAAAAATAAGAAATAAAAATGCCTTGAACGGACGACGAAGAAATTCGTCGTCCGTTTTTGTGTAAAGTAAGGAAAATTCACTCCATTCTTCTATGATATAAGACTCGTGTTTGGGGTGAAAATCAAGAAAGATGATAAAAAGGTGAAATTTTTTGTATGGAGGGCAAAAAAAACGAGAACTTGTTGACAATCGGTGAAATAGTTGCTATAATATACGTATATAAGCGTTTTAAGCAAGCTTTTTTCTCCGTATTGCAACGAATACTCGTTGCCTTTTGCGTGGCATAACCTGCATTTGTAAGCAGTTGCGGAGATTTTGAACAAAGCGCCGACGCCGTGGTACGTTTGCAAGAAAAATGCGAAGGTTATCGTAGAAAAAATGCAACAGAACGGCGTAGTGAATTGTATAATATATGGAAAGAATAGGAGACATTGAATATGAAAATTTGGAAGAAACTTTCCCTTGTTCTTTGTGCGTGTTTTGCGTTTTCGACCGTAGCCACCGGCTGCGATATTTTGTTTGGAGATAGCTCGGAAAGCAGTTCGTCGAGCTCGTCGAGCTCGTCCAGCTCCTCAAGCTTCGTGGAGGACAGCTCTTCGAGCAGCGTGGACAGCAGCAGCGGAAACACAGAGGAAGATATTGCAACCAAGGTCAATATCTATCTTGGTTTGATGGCGAATAAGATCAACAGCTCAAAATCGGCAAAGATTTGTTTTGAGATTAAAAACGACGGCGTATTGCAGTCGGGGATTATAGAGGCGAACACCACTTTGAAGACTGTTTCGGGTGAAATGACCATCAGCAAGAATACCGACGGCAGCTTTAACGCCTTGATCAATGCCAAGGTTGCATCTTTGGAAAACCCTTTGCAAGGGGAGGATAAGACCTATTATTTGATCGACGGATACGTATACGAATATCTGTCGGAAAATACATACAATCAGTATGAAGAAAAGGTGGTGGACAATGCCGTACACGCCTTGACGCAGGGGCAATATGCGACGCTTGCGGATTTGTGCAAGGGTTTGGAGGCAATGCTCAAAGGGGACAGCGTAAGCAATCCCAACCTTGAATTTGAAGGGTTGGAAGAATCGTTTGGCAATATCGCAGACCTTACGAGCGGTTTAACCGATTACGGCGCATGGGTGAATGCAGATGGAACGGAAAAGGCAGATGAGCTGTTCGTCTTTTTGAAGACGGTGGATGAAAATACGACGTATGGGGATTTGTTCAACTTTGTTTTGAAACAGATTTCCCCCAACCTTACCACCGAAAAGATTTTCGATGAACTCTACCAGCATAGAAACGGCACGGTAGCGAGCCTTGTAGAGGAGCTTGAGACGAAGTCTGTCGAAGAGACGGGCAAGAGCTTGCAGGCGAATTTGGATGAAATTTTGAGCAATTCCGTCATTCGAGAGCTGATTGAATCGAAGTTTGACGAAGAGACCTATCCCGGCGTTGCGGATATGATTCTTTCCTTCGATATAGACGAATTTTTGAAGAAGGATAGCGGCTTGACGGATGGAAAGGGAAACGCTCTTACGTACGGGGCGCTTTCTTTAGATAGATTGACGCAGGAGTTGGTGACGAAACTTGTCGAGCTTTTGGGCGATCAGGCAAGCGAGATTATTCCCGAAGATTTGCTGGAAAAGGCAACCTTCGCAACCCTTATCAGCGTGATGGAAACGTTTGTAAAAGAACCTGCTTTTGAGAATATCGAAGAGGGGAGTATGCTTGATAAGCTTTTGAAACAGGCACAGACCATTGAAGTGACGAAGGCGGATATGAAGATAGAAATCGACGCCGTGAACAATTTCAATATTTCCGTCGAATCCAACTTTGTTGGCAGAAAGGATGATAACGGCACGAAGACGGATGTCAGCGGCACGGCAACCCTTACTATTTGTGAGTTCAGCAACAAGACGGTGGAAATCAAACTTCCCGAAAATGCCGAAATTCACGTGGTGCACGGCACTTGTTTTGAATGTAAGGAAGAACAAGAGGACGTAAAATATCGTAAGGATTATTACGGGTACTATTGTGATGCTTGTTATGCAAATCTTTCAAAAGACGACATGAACGAGTAAAATAAAGATGTAAAAGAGAAGGCGGATTTGTTCCGCCTATCTTTTTTATATTGACAAGAATGGGAAAAAGTGGTACAATAGAAATATGGAAAGAAGCGATAAAACAAAAAAACTCAATATAGATTGGAAAATGATTGCGAAAAAAGTGGATGCCTTTTTCGATAAGAATTATGCGCTCTTTTTTGCACCTATTTTTGTGCTCATCTTGTACATGGTAGCTCTATATTCACAAAGTGTATTCCCGTTTGGGGATAAATATACAGCTGCCAGCTACGATTTATCGGCGCAAATCTGCCCTTTTATCGAGCACTTGTTCGACGTGTTACAGGGGAAATCGACTTTGCAGTATTCCTATGCAATCGTGGGCGGCGCAGACGTGACGGGAACGTTCTTGTATTTCTTTATCAGTCCGTTCAGTTTTCTCTTTTTGATATTCGGAGACGGGAAAGTGCTGTACGCATCGTCCATCGTCATGATGTGTAAATTGATGGCGATTGCGTTTGCAGGGGCTTGGTTTGCCAAGAAAAACTTTCAAAGCATTCCCGATTATCTCTGTATTGCAGTCGGCGTCGTGTACGCATATTGCGGCTACACTTTTGTGTCTAATACGTATATCAACTGGATGGATTTCCTTATCTATATGCCTTTTGCCGCAGCAGCGTTCAAACATTTTGTGAAAACGGGGAAGTTTTTACCCTTCTCCATTTTGATGGCGTGCTGTATTTACACCTGTTTTTCCATCGCTTGTTTTTCGATGTTTACGGTGTTTCCGACCTTGATTGCATACGGGCTTTTGTGTGTGAAAAAAGAGGATAGAAATCATTTCATCGCATACCTGTGCCTGTCCTTTGTCGTTGCAATCCTGTTGGCGCTCCCCGTGTTAGTGCCTGCTTTATTTGCCTATCTCAGAAGTGCAAGAGGGGGCGATTTGTTTGAAAACCTTTGGTATGGATATACCATGGTGGAGGGGAATCCCACGGATTTTGATTCTTCGCAATTCCTCAAAACTTGGTCTACTTCTCTATATAGTAAGTGGTCGTACATTCTTTCCGATTCCATCTTTGTCACGCTTACCATCATTTGGTTTGTTCGTAAGGGCTTGAAAGATCGCTTTGCGCAGTTCATGCTGGTGGCGGCTGTTACGACACTTTTGCCTCTTGTTGTGGACGAGGCGATGAATCTAATGAATATGGGCTCGTATATGTCCTATGCGCTTCGATTTGGCTTTTTGAACGCCTTGTATTTCCTCGGTGGTGCCTGCCTTGCTCTGGAAGATCTTTGTAAAAAATATGGAATGCAACCGATTGAGCGGGGGGCGACAATTTCCGAAAATCAAGCGGTAGCGGTGGAGAAAATAACCGACGCGAATGGGCAGATAAATACTTCGGATTTGCAAAACGAAGGGGGTATGTCTGCGTTGAATGAGAAAAAAGCGTGGAAAGGGAGAACGGACGGAAAAAGAATCGTCTGGACCTGCATCTTCCTTTTTCTTGGCGTTTTGGCAATTATAGGCATTGCGTGGATCGGGCTTGCCGGCGGCTATACAAAGCTTTGGAAGTTGCTTACGGACAACGAGGAAACGTTGAAGGCACTCAACAGCTTTGCCGGGCGTTTCGCTCATTCTTTGGGCGGTTTGGAAGTGATTATGTTTTTGATGCCTATCGTACTCGTAATCACGTCGGTCGGCGTTATTCTTCTGTGTCGTCGTAAAATCAATCCCAGACTCGTGGCGATTATGCTTACGGCAGTGGTAGGTTTACAGGTGGTATTCTATAATAACCAGCTCGTGCTTGGGAACCGTTCCACACAACACGAGACGGCGCAGGATTATCAAAATTTGGCGGCTGTCCTCAATGAAATGGACGATAGCTATTTCCGTGTGAAAGATTACGACGATAAGTGGACTTCGTCTATTCCTTTGACGGGCGGTACCAACTCGTTCAGCGTATTCTCCTCCGTGATTGATGCGGATAATTTCGTCACCTATCAGCTTTTCGGTTATCAAGGCAATCCCCAAAACAATTTTAAGAGCGCACATAACGCAGGCAAGGGGAACCGTAGCGATGAATTTGGCGACTCCTTCCTTGGATATAAGTATTTCTTCAAATACGTAAATCCCAACACTGACAAGACTGTGGAAGAACAGCTGAAACAGCTGGAAAAAAGCAAGACCTATCTTAAAAGAGTGATGATCACCAACGAGCAGGGTGAAGAAGAACATTTGCATAGCGGCGATTTTTACGTCTACGAAAATACGATTGTTTTCCCCTTGGGGTATCGTGTGAACGGCGGCGCTTATCAATTTGAACGTGAAAATAGTAACAACAGCACCAACCGTAGAATCAATCAAGCAAAGCTGTATAAATTCTTGCGTGGGGAGAACTTGGAGGAGTTTACCGGCTCGAAATACGTTACGCCGAGCAGCGCAACCGAGTTGAGTGAGTATCTTTGGAGTAAAGCAGCGGATGTGAAAGTCGGGGCGGGGAAGATCACCGCAACGGTTACGGGCGCACAGAAAGGCGAAGCGTTATTTTTGAATTTTGTGGCGTCCAAGGGGTATACGGTGACGGTTAACGGCAAGAAAGCGGAGTTGATTGACAATGATTTGAAGTTCCTTTCCGTTTCCCTCGAAGAAGGGGATAACGTGGTGGAATTCACCTATTCCTCTCCATACGTCAAGTATATGGCGGTAGGATTGGGGATTTCCGTCGTCGGGCTTTTGATGGTGGCGTTCGTTCTGCAAAAAACCAAATTTATGCAATATATGGAAAAATATATTTCGGTGGCAGGCATCATTTTGGCGGTGGCAGTTGTGGCGTTCTTTATGGTGTATCCCACTTGCGTGTTTGTTATGAAACTGTTTGCACTCATTCCTTAAAAAGATAAAAAATACAAGATAAAGGCACCATGTCTGCGTTGAACATGAAATAAGCCGCCCCTTTCAAAGTTTGAAAGGGGCGGCTGCGCTATATTATTTATAGTATTTTTTTTCTTATTCGATCATAATCAATCTCAATTCGTCGATTTCTTCTGCACTTACACCTATATCTAATAAGCAATTTTCGATTTGTTCGGAGAAGTATTCGCCGTCGTACGTTTTAATTTTTTCAATATATGATTTGATATTTGTAAGTGTTCTTACTTCACCGATATCGCCGAAGTTGGAATAGAGGTAGTCACGATACAAATTTTCTTCGGAAACACCCAACAGACCATTGATTAAAAATGCAAATAATCCGGTTCTATCCGTACCAATATTACAATGGAAAATAAGTGGATAATTCGTTTCGTCTGCGACATAGGTGAAGAATTGTCTAATCGAGGGATAGAAACGAGTATCGGTTAAATAGTTGAAGTCGCTGCCCATAACATATTCCATGGGAACGTTGTAGTAATTGACGTCATCACCTAAAAGGCTGCTGGTTAATCCGCTCGTTTCCAATCCGTGAACGCAGCCAACGTGTGCTTCATCCATGCGCAAATCAATTTCTGTGCAGATGTTAAGCTCGTCACGCATGGTTTTTATGCCTTTTTCTGTGATTTCTACTTCGATAGTGTTGAGTTGGCTGACGTTTAATCTGGCACAGCGATACATCATTCCTTGTTTGACGTACTCCCCGTCAACAGTCATCCAACCGCCTAAATCCCTGACGTTTGTAATTCCGTCTACATAAATATTTCTCGGAGCTGTATATTCGGTTTGGAACATTGATTGTTTAGAAACCTTTTTCGATCCGTTCGATAAATACGCCGTTACGCGCCAGTAATAATCGGTCGCTACGCATAAGTTATAGACATCTATTTCTGGTTCTTTTGTTTCATATCGAAGTTTGTTTGAAAAAAGATTAGATTCGGAAATTTCTACAACATACTTTTCTACCTGATTTTGTAAATTGGCATTTACAGTCCAAGAAAAGTGAACGGGAACGGGATGGCTTGCTTCGTCCTCTCCGTTTGGTGTCAACCAAGAATTAAAGGTTTGATAATCAGGACTCGTCAAAAATTCCAACTGTTCGTTGGTATGCAGGACTACGTTTTTGCCTAATTCGTTTAATACGAGGTCGTTATTGCTCATGCAGGCTGTGGTGGTCGCCAAGATGCAGGTAGCACAAAAGATAGACAATATCGTTTTTGTGTAGTTTTTCATTTTTTTTCTCCTAGTAAAAATCTATAATTTAATTATAGCACAATATAGAGTTTATCGCAAGAGAAAATGTATGGGTAACCAAAGTACCATTTTTTTTAGTAAGAAAAGATGAACGTAATAGACAGAATGATTTGATTGCAGTTGCGTATAAGAAAAAAGGCTTATAGGGACGCTATAAGCCTGATTTTATGCGATTAAACTCATTCCAACGAGCAGCGTATCTTTTTGTTTTCAGTTTTTTTCAGATTGATTTTTGGTCAGATAGTCTTGTCTGTAAATTACAGCAAGGGTGCGAAAATCCTGACTACGGCACGGATAAATCGGGTGACGATGTCCGTTTTCATCATGTCGGGAGTGATTTCAATGGATTTTGACAAAGTATCTTCGATGTCAGCTTTCAAATCTCGTAGGGAACTGCATTTGTACATCCACACGCCGTTTTCAAAATGATGCACGAGGCTGCGATAATCCAGATTGATGGTTCCAATCATTGCGTAGTCGTCGTCGGCAATATAGCTTTTTGCGTGAATGAAACCCGGCTCGTATTCGTAAATTTTCACGCCTGCATTCATCAAGCGATGGTAAAAGCTTTTGGTCATTTGAAATATTAGTTTTTTGTCGGGAATGTGCGGAACGATGATGCGCACGTCCACTCCGCGCAGTGCCGCACTCTCAATGCTTGTGCAAAGGTCGTTGTCAAGGATAAGATAGGGTGTCGTCATATACATATATTTCGTCGCCCCTGCAAGCATATTTTGTATTACGCTTTTGCCCACCCTGTGATCGTATAGAGGGGAGGGACCGTCGCCGAACGGAATCATATATCCGTCTTGAGTGGAGATATTCGACGCGGGGTACAGCGTGTGTTTATCCTCGGGCAGCGTTTTTACGTTGATGCCGTAGTCGCCAAGGAATAATCTCGTCAGCTCCCAAACGGCTTCCCCTTCAAGACGAATGCCCGTGTCCTTCCAATGCCCGAATCGAACGATTTCGTTGATGTATTCATCGGCGATATTCACGCCGCCCGTATATCCGATTTTTCCGTCAATGACCAAAATTTTACGGTGACTGCGGTTGTTAAACTCGCTGTCGGCTTGACCGCGCAGGCGTGAAAAGGGGGTGGCTTCAATGCCGAAGGAAGCAAGCTGTTTATGATAATCGCCGGGGAGTGTGCGCATACAGCCAATGTC
>CAZBQP010000023.1:0-12758 GCA_964494075.1 uncultured Clostridia bacterium | reverse complement strand
CATTTTCTCCCCTGCAAAGGTTGTGATTGCTATTTCATCACATACCTGCCCCCTCCGGAAGCTCTTGCTTATACACGTTCTCGAAAAAAAGCTTGATAAGTTCAATCAATTTCATAATCTTCTCCAAAATTCAACGACGCTTTGTATTCTCTTCCTATCATATTCTTAGACGAGGAAAAATATACTCCTATTCTTTTCTTGTCAATCTCAATTTCTCCACAATATAGACGAACCATTTTCTCCCCTGCAAAGGTTGTGATTGCTATTTCATCACATACCTGCCCCCTCTCTTCTAAAATTTCCTCCCCGTAAAGCTCATAGAATACATCGGGAGAAAGAAAGCAGACGGGCAATCCGTCTTTTTGCGCCAAGTTCCCGCTATCTAAAAATGCCTGCGTTTCCACACTCTTCGCTCCGTGAAAAAGTCGACATGGAAACACTCGTTTCATCACCCTCCTACGTGCGTAAAACTTCCGCACCAACCATACGGAAAGAAAAGCAAGAATGGCAAATCCGAGAAAGACAAGCCAACTATCCACCCGAGCCGCACCCCCATATACAGCAAGGAGAGTTCCACCAAAACCAAAGCTGAAAATATAGAAGAAAATGCAAGTCAACAAACCCCTGCCCCTTTCCTTTTTCGTTTTCATCCCGTCCGTCGTCAACAGAGAAAGCAGTCCGCTCACCGCAATTTTGAGCGTCGCCATAAGGAAATCAGGCAAATGCAGGAATGGGAAGATAAGCGCAAACACGCCACCAAGCGTAGCGGAAATCCCCACCTTCCACCACTTAATTTTGATTTTGGCGGCATACAGCGCCAAGCACAAAAGTACGCCGTCAAAGAAAAAATTCTCCAAAAACGCATATTCGATATAGATCTCCATCCCCTTTATTGTAACAAATCTTTTCCCTAAAAGAAAAACACCTTTTGTCGAAAAGGTGTTTTTCTTGTTGTATACTCTTCATTCAAAAAGCGTATTTATAATATTCGATTGTTCCGTCGGGCAGCACTTCCGCCACGTCAAATCGTGCATTCGGTTCTTCGCGCGTGCGCATCCAGTAATATTGCGCAATTTTACGATAACGCTCCTGTTTCATCGGTGTCACCGCTTCGAGCGGTCTGCCATAGGAAAAGGATTCACGAGTCTTCACTTCAACGAAAACGATTTCGTCACCGTCTTCCACGACGAGATCCGCCTCCCCAAACGGCGTTCTGTAATTCCTTTTCAAAATTGTACAACCGAGCTTTTTGAGATACTCCTCTACGAGTTTCTCCCCTTTCTTTCCTAAAGCTTTTTTGTGAACGTCCTGCGGTGAATCGGGCATAAACCATTCTCCTTAATCGCTTTTATATGCGCCGCCGTGCCATACCCCTTATTCTTCTCAAACGCATAAGCAGGGTACTCCTTGGCGTATTTCTCCATCAAATGATCACGATAAACCTTGGCAATTATACTCGCTGCACCGATAGAATAGGACAAGGCATCGCCGTGAATAACACTCTGTTGAGGAAGGGCAATATCAATCGTCATATTTCCGTCCGTAAGCACGACTTCAGGCGAGCTCCCGTCGGGTAATTTCAATCCCTCGATAGCTCTTTTCATACCCAGTTTAGTCGCTTCCAGAATGTTGATTTCATCAATAATCTGTTCACTCACCTCAACCATGGTATAGGCAATCGCCTTTTTTTGTATTTCTTCTGCAAGCGCCTCACGTTTCTTTTCAGAAAGCTTTTTACTATCATCCACACCAACAACAAGGGACTCTTCTTCCAACGGCATCACCACCGCCGCACACACGACAGGGCCAGCCAAAGGACCTCTTCCCACCTCGTCCACGCCGACGATATAGCGATACCCCTTTTGCTGTAAAGCGTGCTCAAACTGTAATTTTTCTTCCATGTTCCAAACTTTTTTCATAATCAAAAGGTAAAATCAGAATAATCGGAAGGATGTTCGAGGGTAATTCTCCCCGTTCTCCCCTTACGGAAGTCATCCATAATCGCCTTTGCACCACGCTCGTAATCAAATTCTCCGCCACGGAAAATAAATCCTCTGCGCTTGCAAACCGCCTCGTACATGGCAAGTTTTTCCGAATAGTCGGTAATGCCGTAACGCTCGGTTAAGCATTTAGGATATTTCTCCGCAAGTTCACCGAGAAGTTCAAGTGCGATGTCGTCCAAATCGAGAATATCGTCGTTGATACTTCCAATGTAGGCAAGATGACGGGCATGATACTGATTTTCGCAAGCAGGCGGCATCGTGCCCGGCGTATCGAGCAAATCGAACGCACCGCACTTCAACCAGCGCACGTCACGTGTCACCCCTGCCTTATCCCCCGTCTTAGCCTTTTTCTGTCCGCTCAAAAGATTGACGATGGTGCTTTTGCCCGTGTTGGGAATACCAGCAACCATGAAACGGAAGGTGCGATTCAGCCCCTTTGCCAACGCACGTTCTCTCTTCTCTTCGGTGATGGCGTTGAGCTTTTGCAGCAAGACTCGTTTGGTCGTAGTATTGGTTGAATCGCATTTCACCACATACTTGCCCTTCCCCTCGAAATATTTAAGGAAGGCATCCGTCTTATTCGGGTCTGCCAAGTCCGCTTTATTAAGCACGTACAAAACGGGCTTTTCGCCAAAGATTTTTTTCAAATTTTGATTGATCGTCGCAATGGGCGCACGTGCATCAAGCACGCAGACAACACCATCGCAAAGATCCCGTTTCGCTTCCATATCGCGCATCGCTCGGGTCATATGTCCGGGATACCATTGTATAATTTTCATGTTGACACCTCTTGACAAACATCACAGACGCCCTTTAACGAAAAGTTTTGCAAGTATCAAAGACAAGCCGCCGCTTCCGTTAAAAAACACATCGTGATATTGTCCTTTCTTATTTCAATAAATCAGGTCGATTTTTCTTCGTGATTGCAAGCGCCTGTTCTCTACGCCAAGCGTCGATTTTCGCATGATCACCGCTGCGCAAAATTTCAGGAACAGCAAGTCCGCGATACTCCTGCGGACGAGTATATTGGGGATATTCGAGCAAATTCTCCGAGAAACTTTCATCCACCAACGACGAGTTGCTGATAACGCCGTCCACATATCTCGAAACGCAATCGGCAACGACCATGGCAGGCAGCTCGCCCCCCGTCAATACATAATCACCGATGGAAATTTCCTCATCAATGAACAAATCCAAAACTCGTTGATCCACCCCTTCATAATGTCCGCAAAGCAATATCAAATGTTCGTATTCAAGCAATTCAAATACGATCTGCTGTTTGAACACCCGTCCTTTAGGCGACATATAGATACGACGAGCTTTATGCTCGGGATCCAACGCTTCGATTGCACTTCCGATGGGTTGCGCCATCATTACCATTCCTGCACCGCCGCCAAAGGGATAATCGTCACATTTCAAATGCCTATCCTCGGTGTAATCACGAATGTTGACAATGTTAATTTCAATTTTTCCTGCCCTTTGAGCTCTGCCGACAATGCTCTCTTTCATAGCAGAAAACATCTCGGGAAAAAGAGTTAAAATGTCGATTTTCATACTTCACCTCATACACGGGTGGCTCTTACAAAATAGCTTCCACAAAAGATTTAGAATCAAACGCTTCCAAATCTTCCATTTTTTCGCCCACGCCTGCAAAAATTACGGGCAAGCCGAGTTCCTGCGCAAGGGAGAACACGAAGCCGCCTTTCGCTGTCCCGTCCAGCTTGGTCAACACGATGCCGTCAAGCTCCACCGCTTCATCAAAGACACGTGCTTGGCTGAGAGCGTTCTGCCCCGTCGTTGCGTCGAGTACCAACAATTTAAGGAAGTCCGCTTCGGGATATTCACGAGTCACCACTCGATCCATTTTCCGTAATTCGTTCATCAAGTTTTCCTTGACGTGCAACCTACCTGCGGTGTCCACAATCACCACGTCCGTGCCCTTCGCCTTTGCCGAATTTACCGCATCGTAAATAACTGCGGAAGGATCGCTTCCCTCTTCATGCTTGACGATACGCACTTTGGCACGATCCGCCCAAATGGAGAGTTGTTCACTCGCCGCTGCACGGAAGGTATCTGCCGCCGCCACCGTCACCGTCTTCTTTTGAGAAAGGAAATAATGTGCAAGCTTGCCCACCGTCGTGGTTTTTCCGACGCCGTTCACACCTACGAGCATAATGACGCAGGGATATTGCGGCGCTTCCACTTCCGATTCTTCCAAAATATCCACGAGTGTTTGACGCAGAATTTGTGTCACGTATTCTTGATCTTTCAGTTTTTCGTCAATCGCCTGCGCTTTTACTCTATCCACGATTTCCATCGCAGTCGTTGCGGAGACGTCCGAAGAAATGAGCAACTCTTCCAGCTCCTCGTAAAACTCATCGCCGAGTTTATTTTTAGCAAATAATACGCGGAGCTTTTCCGAAACGTTATCTTTCGTCTTTTTCAGCGCCCCGAAAAATTTATTGAAAATTCCCATGATTACACCTTAATGAAAAACGGCGTATACGTACTGATACGTCGTTTTTCTCCTATTTTTACTTTTATTCCACTGTACCTGCGCCGAGCTTGCTTTCCACTTCCGAAAGCTTGACGGAGACGATCTTGGAAACGCCCTTTTCCTGCATGGTGACGCCGAAAAGTACGTCCGCCTGGTTCATCGTCGGCTTTCTGTGCGTAATAACGATAAACTGCGTATCCTGCGCAAAGTTCTTCAAATAGGATGCAAAACGATCTACGTTTGCATCGTCCAACGCCGCCTCGATCTCGTCGAGAATACAGAAAGGCATCGGCTTGGATTTCAAGATCGCGAACAGAATAGCGATTGCCGTAAGTGCACGTTCACCACCCGAAAGCAAGGAAATCTTCGTAAGTTTCTTGCCGGGAGGGCAAGCGATAATTTCCACACCTGCCGTGAGAGGATCTTCCACCCCGTCGTAGTCGATCTGCAATTCTGCTCTGCCGCCGCCAAAGAGTTCTTTGAAGGTCACTTTGAAGTTCTCGTTGAAATCGTGGAACCCTTCGTTGAAAATCTTGAGCATTTCGCCACGAATCTCATCCAACGCAAGCTGCAAATCGTCCAACGCTTTCTGCAAGTCGGATTTTTGAGCCAACATCTCTTCGCAGCGTGCGCTTTCTTCCTCATATTCTTCCACGGCATGAGGGTTCACCGCACCCAAAATGGTAATTTTTCTCTTCAATGCGGAAATCAAGCTTGCCGATTCTTCCACCTTGAAGTCTTCCTTCTTGTATTGCAAACAGCCTTCGTAATCCAGCCCGTAATCTTCTTCCATGTGCTGACGAATATTTTCCAGGTTGGTGTCGATTCTACCCAAATCCATTTCAAAACGCATACGCTTTTCGGAATGTTTACTGAAAGTTTCTTGCAATCCGTTCTTTTCTTCTTCGAGAGAGGCTTGTTCGGCGTTGATTCTTTCCTTTTCCTCGGTAATTTTGGAAATTTCTTCCATAACCTCTTCAACCGCCTTTCTCTCCGCTTCCGTCAGTTCGTTTTCTTCCGCTTCCGCTTCGAGAATTTCAAGCTTCGCTTCCGATTCTTTCTTCTCTTCTTCCATCTCTACGATCTTCTTGACAAGATCGTCCTTTTCCATCGTAAGACGTCCAACGGTGTCCTTGTGCTGTTCGAGCTGCGTCGCAATCTTGCTGTATTCCGCACTCATTTCCTGCAAGGTCTTATTCTTTTCTTCGAGTTCTTTCTTCAAGCCCTCGTTTTCAATACGACGTCTTTCCAAATCCGCTTCTGCCGCCGCGCGACGTTTTGCAATTTCTTCTTCACTCAAGCTCGAGCTTGCTTCTTCATCTTCCAATTCCTTTATTTTGAGGTTTGCTTCCCCTTGCATCATGGTATAGGACTGAATATCGGCTTCCGCTTCTTCGATTTGCTGGACAAGTGCCGCCTCGCGCTGTGTAAGTGCGGCAATCTCACTCGTTGCGCCCTGATATTTTTCACGCAGACGTTCCACTTCCTCTTCCGCAGATTTTCTTTCCTCTTCGCTTTGCGCAATGGCAGATTTCAGCTTTTCAATAAGCTTCTGTTTGCGTGCGATGTTGTCCTTACATTCCTGAATCTTACGCTCGTTGGACATAAGCGAGCCTGCATTTCTGCCACGGCTACCGCCCGTCATGGCACCGCTCGTTGCGACGATATCGCCGTCGAGGGTAACGATTTTGAACAGGTTTCCGTATTTCTTCGCAATCGCCGTTGCGTTGGCGATGTTGTCGCAAATCAACGTATTGCCGAGCAAGTTGCTGATTACGTTGTAATAATAGTCGTCAAACTGAACGAGCTCAGTAGCAAGCCCCATCGCACCACGCTCATCCAACGCACGCTTGATTTCTCTCGAATCGGGACGAGGACGCATACTTGCCACGGGCAAGAAGGTCACAACGCCGACGTTTGCACGTTTCAAATATTCGATTAAATATCTCGCATCGTCCGCCGTGGGGGTAACTACGTTCTGCATTGCGCCGCCGAACGCCGTTTCGATTGCCGTTTCATATCTCTGTTCGGTGGATACGACGTCTGCCAACGCACCGCACAAATGTTTTTTCAAATCGGGGTTCGTCTTGGCGGTATAGAGCAATCTCTTCACCGATTCTTTATACCCTTCCAAACGATTTTTAAGCCCTACAAGACCTTCCAACTGTTCACGAAGACCGGCAAGTCTTGCACTCTCGCTGAACAACTCTTGGTTGAAGTCGTTGACGGTGAGTTGCATTTCACGCATTTCTTCCTGCTTGTCCTCAAGTTCACGAATGCCTGCCGCACTCATCTCTTTCAGATTTCGCAAATCCTTACGCACGGAAGAAAGTTCGTCGCTCAAACGTTCCTTTCTGTCTTCCACCTTTTTCAAGGTTGCAACGATTTCGTTGAGCTTGTCCCGCATACCTTCCATACGTGCGGCAAGCGAACCGAGATTCTTTTTCATCTCGGCGATTTCGTCCGCCGTCGAAAGCTGGGATTTACGATTCATTTCCCATTCACGATCGAACAGGGAAATTTTCTGTCCCAAAGACTGCACATTGGAACGGAGCACTTCGATCTGCGATTCCAACTCCATAATGCGGCTGCCGCCTTCGGTATTTCTCTTATTCGCCAAGGCAATTTCATCGTCAATTTCACCTACACGGAGTTTGCTTGTAGCAAGAAATTCCACCGCTGCCGCAATTTGGGTGCGATAGGTGCCGATACGTTCTCTCGTGAGTTTAAGTTCCCCGTCCTTTCTCTCGTTACCGACGGAGAGTTCCACACGACGATCGTTGAGCTCGGTCAAACGATTGTCCGTTCTCAAAATCGTGGCACGGTTAGCTTCCATCTTGTTGTTGATGCGTTCAAGCTGCCCGTTGATGGAAACGATTTTATCGGAAATGGAGGCAATATCCTTTCTAAACTTATTCTTTTCGTTTTCTGCGTTTTCATAACGGTACACGTAGGTATTCGCCTCTTGAATTTTCAACGACTGCGCATACTCGTTGTATTCACGTGCCGCATCTGCCTGTTTTTTGAGAGAGGGCATACGGCGTTCCACTTCGTCGATACGCTGGCTGTATATGTAAAGGTTGTCCTTGGAAGCGTCGATCTTTCTCTCCACTTCCTCCTTTCTCAGCTTATAGTTCATCAACCCCATCGCTTCTTCAAAAATGAGTCGTCTATCCTCGGGACGGGCGTTCATGATTTTTTCCACTTGCCCTTGCCCGATGATGGAATATCCCTCTTTACCCAAACCGATGGAGTGGAAAAGGTTAGTGATATCCTTCAAACGACTATTTTCCCCGTTGATGAGGTATTTACTATCCCCATTTTTATACAGTCTGCGCGTCATGGACACAGTTTCCGTATCATATTCGGGGAAAATTTTATTGCCATTGTCGAATACGAGGGTAACCTCGCTGAACGTCTGCGGTTTTCTCGTAACCGTACCGCCGAAAATGACGTCCTGCATGTTGGAACCACGCAGCGATTTTGCCGACTTCTCACCCAAAACCCAACGCACTGCATCTGCGATGTTACTCTTACCGCAACCGTTAGGCCCTACGATACACGTAACGCCATCTTCAAATCGAATCACCGTTTTATCCGCAAACGATTTAAAACCGTGGAGTTGTATTTCCTTAAGATTCAAAATGTGCTCCTTTTGGATACTATATATCCATTATTTTCTTTTCAATTGATCGAGCAATGCCTTTGCCGCATTTTGCTCCGCTTGTTTTTTGCTTCCCCCTTCCCCGTACGCAGTTATCCCTGCGACGGAAACGGTCGTATAAAAGGTGGGCGCATTGTCCTTGCCCGTCTTTTCCGTCCTATACACGGGCGGCTGCATTTTTCTTTGCTGTAAATATTCCTGCGCCGCACCCTTATAATTGACGGAATGTATTTCTCTTTCCAGTCCCCCGAATGTGAGAATGAAAGCTTTGGCTGCTTCGTATCCACCGTCGAGATAGAGGGCGGCAACCACCGTTTCAAAGAGGCTGGACACCGTCTTTTTACCGACGTTCGCACTACTTCCCACAACGAGTAGGTATTCCTCTAACCCAGCCGCACGCACCGCTTCGTCCAACGCCTCTTCACAGACGTATTTTTGCCGTTCGCGCGTGAGTTCGCCCTCTTGCGCTTTTGCGTTTCGGGCATATTGCCATTCGGTCACGACAAGCTGCAAAACGGAATCTCCCAAATACTCCATTCTCTCGTTGTCCACACCGCCAAAAGCGTGAGCGTAAGTGGAGTGAGTAAACGCCTGTTTCAAAAGCTTTCTGTCATGAAACCGATATTGAATTTTTTCCTCTATGGTTGCATAGGGAAATTCCTGTTCTCTCATTCCGCCTGACCTGCAGCCCCTGCGATCGATTCCTGAACAGCAGTCAAATCCACGCTGTCAATCATCTCTTTAATCTTCGCAGTCATATTACCGCGCACCGCACCGGAAGCCTGTGCAATCGCCGCCGAAAAGGCACGTGCCTTGGAATTGCCGTGTCCTTTAACAACCGCTTTGTTAAGTCCCAAGAAGATAGCGCCGCCAACTCCTTCGTAATCCATGCTGTTTTTGATGCCCTTGATCACGCCGCCAGACAAAAGTCCGCAAAGCATTCTCCAAGGATTGCGTTTGAACTCCTTTTTCATGATTCCGGAAATCGCCTTGGCACAGCCTTCAATCCCCTTCATCGTCAAATTCCCCGTAAAGCCGTCCGCCACCATAACGTCCACGTCGCCATACATGACGTCTCTACCTTCACGATTGCCTACGTAGTTAATGCAGCTCACCTGCTTTAAGAGTGCGTTGGCTTCCTGATGCAAAGGTAAACCCTTATGGTCTTCCGTGCCGTTGTTGAGAAGCCCGACTCTGGGAGATTCGATTCCGTACACCGTCTGCGCATACGCCGATGCCATCAATCCGAAATGAACGAGGTTGATAGGTTTACATTCAAGGTTTGCGCCACAATCGCAAAGGCAGGTCACCTTGCCTTCGTGGTTGGGAATCATAGAACAGAGTGCAGGGCGAGAAACCCCTTTCAATCTACCCAAAATCAACACGCCTGCCGCAAGCACTGCCCCCGTCGAACCGGAGGAAACGAGGCCGTCTGCCTTTCCTTCCTTCAAAAGACGGAACGCAACGACGGTGGAAGAATCTTTTTTGGTCTTCACAGCACGGGTAGGCACGTCGTTCATATCGATCACTTCCGTCGTGTGGACGATTTCCAAACGATCGGAATCGTATTTACAATCGGCAAGCACCTCACGAATCTGCGGTTCGTCGCCGCAGAGAATAAGATACAAGTCTTTTTCTTTGTTGAGCGCATCTACGGCGCCGAGCACCTGCTGCTTTGGAGCGTAATCGCCGCCCATCGCATCAATGGCAATTCTAATCATACTTTTCTCCTGCCTCCATCGACGATTAATATTTCAAATCCCCGAACGTTCTGGGGTACGGCAAGACGTCACGAATGTTGGAAATTCCCGTCAAATACATGACCATACGTTCAAATCCCATACCAAAGCCGGCATGCGTCGTGCCGCCGTAACGGCGCAAATCGAGATACCACGAATAATCCGCAGGATTCATGCCGAGTTCTTGAATACGGTTTACGAGCTTATCGTAATCGTCTTCACGCTGACTGCCGCCGCACAATTCTCCGATGCCGGGCACGAGCAAGTCTGCCGCCGCCACCGTCTTCCCGTCGGGATTCTGCTTCATATAGAAAGCCTTAATTTCCTTGGGATAATCGGTGAGGAATACGGGCTTTTTGTATACCTGTTCAGTGAGGAATTTCTCGTGTTCGCTCTGAAGATCTTTCCCCCAGAAAATGTTTTTATCGTCAAATTTATCTGCGTTCTGCTTCAAAATTTCAATCGCTTCCGTATAGGTAAGGCGAACGAATGCGTTTTCGGAAACGTTCTTCAAACGTTCAAGCAATCCCTTATCCACAAACTGGTTGAGGAAAGCAAGCTCGTCCTTGCAAGTTTCGGATACGTAGTCGATGATGTATTTCACCATCTCTTCCTGTACGTCCATATCCCCTGCCAAATCACAGAACGCCATTTCCGGCTCGATCATCCAAAATTCTGCTGCGTGACGTGCCGTGTTGGAGTGTTCCGCACGGAAGGTAGGCCCAAAGGTGTACACGTTGCCGAACGCCATTGCATACGTCTCCGCACTAAGCTGACCGGACACCGTCAACGAAGTCTTCACGCCGAAGAAATCGTCCTTGTAATCCACGGGTTTGCCGCTCTTTGCCACCTCGTCCAAATCGAAGGTCGTCACTTGGAACATTGCACCTGCGCCCTCGCAGTCGCTCCCCGTCAAAATGGGAGTATGCACGTAAACGAACCCTCTGTCGTTGAAAAATTTATGCACGGCAATCGCCGCTTCGCTACGAATTCTAAATGCCGCACCAAAGAGGTTGGTACGGGGACGAAGGTAGGCGATTTCACGCAAGAACTCCACCGAATGGCGTTTTTTCTGCAAAGGATAATCGGGGGTAGATTTTCCTTCCACCACAATTTCCGTCGCCTTGATTTCATAGGGTTGCTTATTTTCGGGGGTAACCACCACCACGCCCGTCACAATCAGGGCACAACCTACGTTTTCTTTCGCAATCTCGTCGTAATTGCTAAGGCTTGCCCTCTCAAACACGATCTGCGTGTTTTTGAAACAGCTCCCGTCGTTCAGCTCGATAAACCCAAACGCCTTGGAATCACGAATGGTCTTTGCCCAACCTGCCACCGTTACGATCTTTCCGTCGCACTCCGCATAGCCTGCGTTTAATTCTCTCAGATATGTTCTTTCCATAGTAACCGCCTTTCGTCGCAAAAAGAGAGCCATAATCCCCCTCGCGCGACTTAATATATACTTATACCCGATTATTATAACAGATTTTTCAAAAAAAAACAAGCGTTGTACGGTAGTTAATTGGTCGATTTATCAACTTTTTTCAGGAGAATCCCCTGAATAGGTCGATATTCGTCCGTTCGTATCTTTTTTCGGGAAAGCAAGGCGTTTCCGCAATAACATTCAAGATAGGCTTCGCTACGAATTCCCCATTGCTCGTTTCGCAACACCCCATCCTCTTCCCCCTCTTTCACAATAGGTGCAGGCGGGGGCATTTCTGCCACAATTTTGGAAACAATCTCATACCTGTCCCCCTCCTTTTGCCCGTAAAAGGTAACGCAAAGCCCATTGTTGAACACCGTAACGGAGAGATAAACGGGATAGGGGTGCGGATTGAAAAGGCGCAAATCGGAGTTTGCGGACACCATGGCATCCCGAGAAGGCTCGACGTACCCAACTCGAAGGGAATGGGGATGATATTCAAGCACGGTCAAGCCGCTTTTTAACGCCGCATTATAAAGCGTAGTACTCACCTGACAAACACCTCCGCCCACTCCTGTCACGTACTCCCCCGCAACGATAATTTTCGCATCTTGAAAACCAAATTCTTTCGTACGTTCCCCCACCGTTTGATTGAAGGAAAACTCCCCGTACGATTGAATGGCAATTCCGTTTACAAACGTGGCGGCAATGGTGATATTCTCACACCTACCCCTGTCCTTTTCACTAAAATAGGTCGTATACGAAGATATTTTCGTCCAGCCGTACGGGTTGTCTGCCATTGCCTTCCACAAGGGAACACCCAGCCAAACACAAAGAAAATAGGCGCCCGCAAGTGCGAGCGCCGTTATTTTTTTCACCAAACGTTTTTGCATAACTCAACCCCACACTATGTACCGCCTTGCATTAAACAAAGCAACGTCTGTAAGCAGATAAAACCTCCGCAGTTTTCACATTCAACGCAGACATGGTACGTCGCAACGAACATCAATAGAACGCCGCAAAACACGCTGCGTAAAAACAGGCTTCGCTTATAGTATAATGTGTGTGAGAGAATAAAATTTATTCGCTTTTGATATTTTTGGATTCTTTTACACGTTGTTGCTTTTGTTTGAGCTGCAACTTATGCACGATGTTCATGTTCTGAATCACGAGTTTCACCGTGCTGTCCAAATCGCTCCCTTCCTGATAATCGGCATTACAAATGTAGTTGACACGGTTATCCAACAGCAGAGGCACAACCTTGTCCTTCTTTCCCTTTGGATAGAGGGCAATGGAAATACCGCCATATTTCTTAATCACCGTCATGCAGGGAATATCGGTGATTCCATCCCCGATATAAATCATATTTTGATAGGGCACGATACGTTCACTCATTTTATCGTTAATTTTTTTGGTGTCCGTCTCGTCATAC
>CAZBQP010000022.1:0-13323 GCA_964494075.1 uncultured Clostridia bacterium | reverse complement strand
CGTACGATTTCCTGCATCGTAAAATGCGGATTTACCAACAACGGACAAGTTCCGTTGACAGGCGGAAGCTGCGCTCCGTCTCCGCAAAACAGGCACTTGACGCCGTAACTTAACAGATCTTGTAAAACCTCTTCATTGATCATGGAAGATTCATCAACGATAATCAGCTTAATACGTTCATCTATTTTTTCCCGTTTGATAAAAGCAAGCTCTCCTCCTTCCACAATTTCCCCGTCTTCGTCAACGTCGAAATTTTCCTCGTCACGAATGTAGATAAGTCCGTGCACCGTGCCGGCAGCAGTTCCTTTTTTTACGAGATTTGCCGCTGCTTTGCCCGTAGGCGACACGAATACTGCTTCCGTACCGATCTTCAACTTTAATTGTGTTTTCACAATGTAGTCGATCAGGAAGGTTTTCCCCGTTCCAGCATAGCCGGACAAAACGAAAATCTGGTCGTCTGTGTTGACGTACCACTCTACTATTAAATTTTTTGCCCGTTCTTGATCGTTAGTAAGCTTCACTTTCATGGTACGTATATTATAACACCTTATTTTTATAATTGCAAGCATTTTACGAACATTTGTTTGTGTTTTATAAAATTTTTTTTAACAGTTTCTTTTGCGCTTATTACGCTTACAATTCCTATTGAGCTATGATTTCTATAATTTAAAACGGGAGCAACTTCAATCGCCCCCGTTTACATCTGCTCTTATACATCTTATCATTACATCGTCATGTGCATCGGCGTAGACAACCATATCGACCATTCACGGAGCCGATTGTAGTTCCTTTCATCAATCTCTTGAAAGAACAAGATAGCCTATGCAAATTGCCAACAAACCCAACACTACGAGCATCCATTTCCAACGGATTAAACCGCCAAATTCAAACTGACTGTAATCAATACCATCTGAAATAACCACGCCGCCTTGCGCTGCAGGATCACTGTATGTTTCCACGTAAGAATTAATATGGAAGGTAAGGCTGACCGAAGATTTCGTCGCTTCGTTACCCAGCGCCGTATCCAGCTCGTCATTTCCTTCAAATTCCCACATGATTTGCAAGGTAAACTGTTCGTACGAGCTTGCGCCCAAAATTCCTTTGCATTCTCCTACGTTATCCGCAGACAAGCGCACCCACTTCATCTCTTCCCCGATTACGTATTCGCCGCGCGTGTTCGTCATACGAATCAAAAGCGGAAATGCGCCCACATCGGTGACGTCTCCGCCGATGGTCAACAAGAAAGAAAAGCTAAAATCGTAGGTAAGTGCCATATTCCCGTCGTTATACATACAAAACGAATAGGTAGACACCGTGCCGGGCGCAATGATTGTATTGCCATCTTGAGAGATAACCGTCGTTTGATTTTCCCCGTTTACGTATTGAGATTGGAAAATGCTAATCTCTTGACGAGTCTCCCAAGTGCCCTCTCCGTCCTCAAAATGAGAACCGGGATCCTTAGGCACGATAAAGATGATATCTTTATCCTCCGGCAACGTATTGCCGATGCGGAGCGCCACGATTCCGATTGTCAAGAGCAATAAAAGTACGGTAAAAAGCGCTACGACAACCGTCCACAACGTTTTTAAACTATTATTTTTTTCCTTTCTTCCGGTAATTCTGCCCATTAGAGTTTCTCTTCCTTTGTATGTCCTACGTAATTAAACAACAAAAGCGACAAAAACAACGGATTTCCGTCCGCATTTTCAAGCGGTTCAATGAAGAACACAACAAAAACGTATCGATGGAAATCGAGTTCGCCTCATTCTATTATAGTATAGTCAATGTGAATAATTTTGTCAATTCATTTTCATTCAAATTTATATTTTTAATACAAGCTTTTCACACCTTTATGACGTGTATTCATAAAAACTTAGAGCAAATTAAAATGACGTTACGTAAATGATGAATGGCATGAACATTTCTACGGCAAGCCCGGATATATCAAGGAAAACAACTTGAAATTAAAATTAAATTTTATAAGCCTCAAAGGTTACTGAAAAATCCCCCCTAAATTTATGAAAGAGAGCTACTAAAAAGCAGAACAGGCATGAGCAAAATCATGCCTGTTACACAAAATTTGATTTTTTTACGAACACCGCCCCTCTCTTAGCTGTGTTTTTTTCTCTTAATAAAAGGTAGCCAACTGTTCTTCGGGCGGATCGCAAACGACCACTTTTTCCGCAACTAACACGGGGCCTTTCCCTTTATAAATGCGATGCTTCTTAAACTCTACTTTCGCCGTTATGCGAATCCAATCACGCGTTTTCAAATCCATCTCTTCGGGGAGTACGCAAGCAAGTCCGCAATACTGAATATCTGCCTCGCAACAAGTCATGATATGTCTGCCCACCACAATATCGGTTGCTTCCAACCGCTTGTCCGTGGCAACAATCCCCAAAAATTTCACCGTTTTCCCGATGTATGCTTCCAAATTTTCCGTCAAATCTCGATAGAAAAAGGCGTAATCTCTATCTTCAATTTCAACCACGGGCGCATTGATGTCGAAAGGCAAAGGATCTTCAATATCATCAAAATCTGCCTTTCCGTCCTCACGTTCATATACGATATCCGCTCTGCGCGTGATAGCACGCACAATCTTATGAAGCTCCATTTTATCCATGGAGTCGTTATATCTATTGAACACAACAAGCTGCGTATTCACCATTTTATCGTAGACGAGCTGACGCATATTTGCGTTGTAATTGAGGAAGGTACGCGCATCGAAAAAAGTCATAATCTGATTGATCATCCATCCTTCGGGCATGGCGTTAAAAAAATCATTCAACTCCCACATACCGTTATATTCCACCACGACGCGATCGGCGCTGTATTTTAATTGAAGTTCGGCAAGGTGTCCTTCGTTGAGCTCTTCTTTTTCGTCGATGACGACCAGATCCACGTTTTCAGCGTTGGCAAAACGAATGGTTTCGTATTCTTCCTCCCCCTCTTCACAGACGAGAAGCAACGTCTTCTCCCCTGACGAAAAACGGGGGTCTTCTAAAGTTTCCTGAATAAATTTTGTTTTACCCGATTCCAAAAAACCTAAAAACAGGTATACGGGCGTTTCTACGGGAAGTTTTTTCATAGTTCTCCTCAATATTAATTATCTCTTACACATGAAACAGCGTCTTCAACGCATCTTCATTAAGCTTGCAACCGATTACGCAAAGTCTGCCCGTCACGCCGGCAACCCCTTCACGAACGTCCGGTTCTCCGGGCACATAATCGAAATGAAGCCATGCGTCTTCTCCGTCTACGATACCTTTCGCACGGAGCACAGAACCATACTTTTCTTCAGACTGAATTTCTTCAAGTGCATGGAGAAGTTCTTCCTTTGTAAATTTACGAGTGGTTTCTACACCCCAGCTTGTGAATACGTCGTCTGCATGATGATGTCCATGATGGTGATGATGTTCATGTTCATGTTCATGCTCGTGGTCATGGCAGCAGCAATCGGGATCGTCACATTCTTCATCGTGGTGATGATGGTGTTCGTGTTCATGATGATGCACTTCTTCGAAAAGTCGATCAAGCTCGGCTTGCAAACTATCCTTTTTCTCCATAGCCGCAAGAATGGCTTTTCCATCCAAACTATCCCAATTTGCCGTAACAATGGTTGCAGAAGGATTCTTCCCTTTCAAAAGTTCCACTGCCGTCGCAATCTTTTCTTCACTTGCCTTTTGCGTATGAGAAAGAATAATGCAGCTTGCATTTTCCACTTGGTCGTTGAAAAATTCGCCAAAATTCTTCATATACATTTTACATTTTGTCCCGTCCACAACAGTGCAAAATGCGTTCAACGTGGTGTTTTCAAGCTTTGCATTTGCCACCGCTTTAATAACGTCGCTAAGTTTTCCAACCCCCGAAGGTTCGATAATAATTCTATCAGGCGAGTACTGCGCAGCCACCTGTTGCAACGCCTTGGAAAAATCACCGACGAGAGAACAACAGATACAGCCCGAATTCATCTCGGTGATGTTCACGCCTGCATCCTGCAAAAAACCGCCGTCGATGCCGATCTCGCCAAATTCGTTTTCAATCAACACGACCTTTTCGCCTGCGTACGCTTCTTGAATGAGTTTCTTGATGAGCGTCGTTTTGCCTGCGCCTAAAAATCCTGAAAAAATATCAATTTTCGTCATACGTCTACCTCTGTAAAAATAATCTTTGATTATTTATAACGCAATTTCTCTTAATTAAAACGCCCAGTTTCCGTTTTCAAAAATCTGCACTCTTTCCCCCGTCTTCGTCACGCCGACGATAGACATATCGCGAGAGCCGATCATAAAATCAACGTGAATCATGCTGTCGTTGATGCCGCAAGCTTTGCGCTCGTCATCCGTCATTTTTTCAAAGCCTTTCAAACATTCGTTAAAACCCTGGCCCAACGCCAAATGACAGCTTGCATTTTCGTCGAAAAGAGTGTTATAAAAGAGCACACCCGATTCGTTGATGGGAGAATCGTAAGGGATAAGAGCGCATTCTCCAAGCATTGCAGCCCCTTCGTCCATGGAAACCATCTGTTTAAGAAGGTCTTCCCCTTGTTCTGCCTTCACTTCCACTACTTTGCCATTTTCAAAACGCAAGGAAAAGTTGTCGATCAGTTGTCCCATATACGAAAGCGGTTTCGTCGAATACACAATGCCCTCCGCCGCCCCTGCCTTAGGAGAAGTGAATACCTCTTCGGTGGGAATGTTGGGATTGAACACTCTGCCCTGCAACGTTTTTTCCGTGCCTGCCGCAAAGATTCCGTTTTCCATAAGTTCTACTTTGAAATCAGTGCCGTTCACACTCTTATATTCCAAATATTTCAAACCCAAATTGTTGAGGTATTCACAACGGGAAGCAAGGTCGGCGTTGTGTGCTTTCCAAGCTGCAATCGGACTTCTTCCGTCTGCGCGCGCCGTGTGCAAAATCACCTTCCACATCTCCTCAACCGCCTTACTTTCGGAAAGATGCGGGAACACCTTCTTTGCCCAAGCTTTGCCGGGAACAGCTGCAATACACCATTGATGTTTGTTTTCAAGCGCCTGGCGGAAGGGCTTAATCAAAGGATACTGCGCCTGTCTTGCCTTGCTCATTTTGTCCTGATCGACGCCACTCATTCCGTCGGGATCGTCCGATTCGATCAACAGACGGCAAGCGTAATTTTCTGCTCTATATTCCCACTTCGCCTTCACCCAAGGTTTCATCGTAGAAAGTGATTCGAGAGAGCGATAATTTGCGCTCAATTTTTCCACGGGTTGATGACTCCATTCTACATACACTTCGCCTGCACCTGCTTTGTAACATTCTTCCACCACCATCGTGACAAATTCGGGCTGATCAAGCCCTGCCTGAATAAATACTTTTTGTCCTTTCTTGACGTTCAAGCCCGTCTTTGCGAGCAGTTTTGCATATCTTTGTAACTGTGTCTTTCTCATAACGTACTTCCTTTTATTGATTTAGATGAGCTGATCGTAATTGATCGGCTTATAAAAAAGTCTTTTTATTTCCGTATCTTCCCTCGTCTGCGCCAAAATCCACATCAATTTGGTGATGATGCTTTCATAAGTCATGGCGTAACTTTCTAAGAGATCGAAACGATTTTTCCAACCTCTGCCGACTTGGTATACGTCCATATCGCTGCCTTCTTGTTGCACCTGCGTCGTAACGGCAAGCGTCTTCCCCTTTTTCTCCCAACGTTCGATCACTTCATGAAAACCGTAATAGTCCGTTTCGGGAATACCGCCCGTTCCGTACCCTGCAAGCACCACCGCATCGTTGTAACGGAAATAGGTATCCAAAATTTCTCCTTTCATACCGGGCGTCAAGGTCAAAAGCCCCACTTTTTCATTGAGCTTTAAGAAAAATTCTGGTTTGTCCGACTTGGGCGTTTTGATATATTGAATAATTCTGCCGTCTCGAATAACTGCGAGATTTGGGAAGTCCACGCTGGTGAAGGCGTTAAAGCTCTTGGTGCGCACCTTTTTGGCCCTCGTCCCTGCGATGACTTTCCCTTGAAACACAATCACCACATCGGACGCATATTCGGACGCCGCATACAAAAAGCTGTCTCGCAAATTGATTCTGCCGTCCGTATCCTCTTTATCAATAGGCTTTTGCGAGCCTGTAAATACGATGGGTTTTGGTGAGCCTTGCACCATATATGAAATCATCGCCGCCGTATAGGACATTGTATCTGTACCGTGGCAAACGACGAATCCGTCGTACTTGTCATACTGATCGTGAATGACGGTTGCCAACTTCACCCAGTGATCGGGGGTGATGTTCGTGCTGTCAATGTTATAAATTTGTATTGCGCTCGGCTGACAAATATCGAACACTTCGGGCACGCATTTCAACAGATTTTCCGCTGCAATATCGGGAATTAACCCCTCCGCACCCGTATGGGAAGCAATCGTACCGCCCGTGGCAATCAAAAGAATTTTTTTCATATTCCAACCTCACCCGTTTTTGCGGCGCAAATACGCTCCTTTTTGAAGAGGATACGGACATTTAATCTTGTAAATCTCTTGTACGAGTTTACAATCCTCCGCACTTTCTCCTTTGCTATCGTATATCTCTTCGGCAACAAAACTCTTTCCAAAATACTCGTCGGGAGAAAGCACTTCCAACAAATCCCCTCGACGGAAACGATTGCGCATTTCTGCATATACGTATCCTTCTTCCGAGCCTACGACGTCGGCAATATACGTGCAATCCCCTTTGGATTGACTATCCGTATAGTTAACCGTTTCCGTATTTTTTCCAAGTGCGTATGCTGTCGTATACGCTCGATGAGCCACCGACAAAAGCTCTTCTTGGGAAAGCGCCATATCGCCGCCGTCCATCAATCTACGATAGGCGTTAATCACCGTGGCAAGATAATATCCACTCTTCATTCTTCCCTCGATCTTAAAAGAGCGTACGCCTACACTTTCCATCTCTTTTAGATAGGCAAGCATATTCAAATCTTTGCTGTTAAAAATATACGTCCCCTTTCCGTCCTCTTCGAGAGGCAACCACTCGGAATTTCCGTTTGTGGCATTCAATGCACGCACTTCATACCGCCAACGGCAGGACTGCACGCATGCTCCTCGATTGGAGGAACGTCCGTCCAAATAATCGGATAAGAGACATCTGCCACTATATGAAATGCACATAGCGCCGTGCACGAATGCCTCCAACTCCGTTTCGGGGGTGAAATCGTGAATTTCGGCAATTTCATGTAATGAAAGCTCTCTTGCGAGAATTACACGAGAAATCCCTTGCTCTTGCCAAAATTTCACTGCGTATTTATTCGTCGTATTTGCCTGTGTGGATAGATGAATGGCAAGCTTAGGCGCTTCTTTTTTCGCCAGATACACGACGCCGGGATCGCTGATGATGGCGGCATCTACCCCCAAGCCTTCCAACGTTTGCAAATACTCTTTCAGCATAACGAAATCGGCGTTTTTTGCGAAAATATTCGCCGTCACATACACCTTTTTCCCCATGGAATGCGCAAGCTCCACCGCACTTTTCAATTCATCCGTCGTAAAATTATCGGCAAAGGTGCGAAGAGAAAAGTTCTTTCCGCCTACGTATGCAGCGTCTGCGCCGAAATGGAGGGCAGTGCGAAGCTTGGAAAAGCTCCCTGCCGGCGCCAACAATTCCGATCTTATCAAATTGTCATTTTTTTCCTTTTTCAACATGATTCCTCCGGCTTATACACCGACAACGCCACGCCGTCTCCGACGTTCAATACGGACGTGATGAAATCCCGATCAGCAGTAACGACTTCGAGATAAGAACGAATCTTATCCACGATGGAATGGCGTTTTTGCGGCGTAGGTTCTTCGCCGCTCACCCACCCGTACAACAACACGTCGTCCGCAAATAACAGGGCACCGGGTTTCATCAGTCTCTTCAAATCGAACAGATATTTTTCGTATTGTGCTTTGGGTCCGTCCAAAAAGACAAAGTCGAATTGCCCGTCCATCATGGCGAGAATTTCTCCTGCATCCCCTAAATAAGCGTTTACACGATCACTCATACCGAAATCTGAAAAGTTTTTCTTCGCCTCCAAAAAGCGTTCTTCTTCCAACTCCATGGTGGTGAGTTTTGCTTCAGGACATTCCGAAAGCATGGCAATGCCGGACAATCCTACCGCTGTGCCGATTTCCAAAATTTTCAACGGTTTCGTCGCGCGAAGCATAAGCAAAAGGAAATTGAGTGTTTCATCATCAGCTACGGGAATTCCACGTTCCAAAGCCTCTTTACGTCGATTGCAAATGTGCTCGTCGATATTCAATTTTACCAAAGACGCTGTGTATTTCATTTGTTATTCGCTTCTTAATTTTACACGTCCAAAACAGAGACCACGATCAAAGGTGACTGTTTCGTCTTTCTATAAAAGTAGTTCTTTAAACTCTTACGAATGGCGAGGGCAAGTTCTTCCTTGTTCCCGTCTTCATAATTATAATTTTCCACGGCTCGACGAACAACCGCAAGCATTTCTGCCTCCGTTTCTCCATGCGCAAATACACAACCATGTGATTCGATTACGGGATCGTTAATGACGTAGTTGCCTGTCACAGCTAAAGCGACGGTAAATACCCCATCTGCGGACATTTTCAATCTGTCCTTCATCACTTCGCTGGTGCCGTAATCCTCTACGCCGGCGCCGTCGATAAGCTTCGTTCCCGCTTGCACGTTCGCACCGAATTTCATGGAATCGGAAGTAAGCTCTACACAATTCCCGATGTCCGTAATCAAGATGTTTTGTTCCGACATGCCAAGCGATTCTGCAAGCTCTGCATGACGTTTCAAATGCCGGTATTCCCCGTGTACGGGAATGAAAAATTTAGGGTTGAGCAAGCTATGCAAAATTTTGTGCTCGTCCTGACAAGCGTGTCCGGACACGTGAATTTTCTCCAAGCTCTCGTATACGACGTGCGCACCCTGCTTATACAGGTTGTTGATAACCCTGTAAATCATCTTTTCATTGCCGGGAATAGGATTTGCCGAAATGATAATCGTATCATTTTCTCCGATCGTCACTTTGTTAAATTCACCCATTGCCATACGTGTCAACGCAGACATGGGTTCCCCTTGTGAACCTGTGGAAACGATCAAAAGCTCTCCATCGAAAAGATTTTTCGTTTTCTCGACATCAATCAAAACACCGTCGGGTATTTTGAGCTCCCCGATCTTCACGGCTGCTTCCACAACCTTAAACATACTCCGTCCAGAAAGCGCCACTTTACGGCGATACTTCACCGCAAGGTCAATAATTTGCTGCAAACGATGTACGTTGGAAGCAAATGTTGCAATGATTAATCGACGAGTCATGTTTTCCGAGAACAAGTGATCGAGTGTCGTTCCGACGACACTTTCACTCATCGTATAGCCTGCACGCTCGATATTTGTAGATTCGCTCATATAGAGCAAGACGCCCTCTTTACCAAGCTCTGCAATGCGTTTCAAATCAATAGATTCGCCTGCGACCGGTGTCAAGTCGATTTTGAAATCGCCGCTGTGATAAATCAGTCCGTGCGGCGTACGAATTGCCAACGCACACGCTCCGGAAATGGAATGATTCACGTTAATGAATTCCACTTCAAAAGCGCCTGCTTTAATAATGTCACCCGGTAAAACCACCTTTTGTACGCTGTTTTGAATGCGATGTTCTTGCAACTTGTTGTCGGTAAGCATCAAGGTGAGCTTCGTTCCATAAATGGGAATGTTTGCATCCAATTCCTTTAACAAGTAAGGAACGCCGCCGATATGATCTTCGTGGCCGTGCGTCAAAAAGATACCGCGAATCTTCTTTTTGTTTTGAACGAGATAGGCGTAATCGGGGATAACCGAATCCACCCCGGGCATATCTTCGTTGTTGGGGAAGGTAAGTCCGGCGTCGATAATGATAATATCCTGACCATATTCAAGGGCTGTCATATTTTTACCGATTTCCCCCACGCCTCCAAGGAAGATAATTTTTACAGGTCTCTTCTTTTTGCCCTGCGTGATTTTATCGTCGTTTCCTTGTGCGAGAGCAGACTTTTTCTTATTCTTATCCGCCTTCGCCGTTTTTACAGGGGACTTTTTCACTGCTTCGCTTTTCGCTTTATCTTTCTTTGTCGTATTCGCCGCTTTTCTCGGCTTTTTCTTGTTTTCTTCCTGCACCGCTTGAGAAATTGGTTTATTTTTGCCCTTGTCCATTGTCAAAACTTTTTTCTTCTTTCCCGAAGGCATATTTTCGGAAATTGGTTGGGCGCTCGTGTCAAAAGCGGTTCCTGTAGGATTTCTCTTTCCGCCGTTGAAGCGGGGTATCTTCGTGGGGACTTTTTCCTCACTCAATACAGTTTGATTCTGTTTTTTTTCTTTCACCTTGTTTTATTACTCCTTATGTAGTCATATCAACCTATGTATCAACATATACAATCTAATCCTTGAGCAGTACGCTCGTGTTTCCGTGTTCATACTTGTGTGTGAAATATAAATGGCTATTGTTTATGGTAGTAGTCTCTTAAAAAACTATGCTTCCATGCGTTATTTCGATCTGCGAACATCCGTCGACAACTGTTTTATACGAAAACATTGAAAATGTATACGAGGCTTATTAGGTCATGACTATAAAAGAGAGAGCCGAAAATATAGGAATTATCAGCTCTCTTTCTTTATTCAAATATCTTTTGTGAATTAGAAGTCAAAGTTGACTTTCTTTTCTTTTGTTGCTTTGATGTAACCATCTTCATAGAGTTGTTTGGTGGATTGATAGCTGAATTCTTCTACATAGTCAACTGCTTCGAAGTTTTCTTCTTTATCCGTTCCAAGCTTTTCAGCAAGAACACCAACCAAACGAAGGGCTTTCTTGGCAGCCGCATCGCTCTTAACTTTCACCATGAAAGGAGTGTTTTCATAAGCTTTCTGAGCGCCGACATCTTTTTGATGGTAAATGGTCGTTTTTAATTGAGGATCATTGGGGTCAAGCGCAACGTAGAAGCAAAGCGTCTTACCATTAATATTGATCTTAGCAACCGTCTCACGACCATAGTTGAATCTATCGCCATGCCAACTTACATTGGAGTTGATCTTCTTATAAGAAGTCAATTCATTCTTAATGTCGCTGTAGTAGCCTTTTACCTTTTCATCACTCTGCTTCATCTTTGCGGTGAAACTTCTCTTTAAACGAATTACCAATCCGCTTTCTGCATCTACAAGCTCATTACCCGTTTCATCGAACATGGGAACTGCCGTCGTTGCCAATTCTTCTACCAAAGCGTCAGCTGCAGATTCTACTTCAACAGGGGTTTCTTCCACGGGAGCTTCTACAACTTCCTCCACAGGAGCTTCTTCCACGACTTCTTCAACGGGAGTTTCTTCTGTCAATTCTTCCACCGTTTCTTCTACGGGAGCTTCTTCCACGACTTCTTCAACGGCAATTTCTTCAACAACCTCTTCAACAGGTTCTTCCACTGTTTCTTCTACGGGAGCTTCTTCCGCAACTTCTTCAACAACAGCTTCTTCAATAACAGTTTCTTCAACGGGTTCTTCCACCGTTTCTTCTACGGGAGCTTCTTCCACGACTTCTTCTGTCGTTTCTTCAGGAATGCTCATAATCGAGCAAAGCTGTTGAATTTCCTGGGAAACACCTTTTGCAATCGCATTAAGACCTTCTTCATCCATAACGAGGTCATATGTAGAATCTTCATTTGCAAGTTTATCTTCTACGATTTCAGCGATACGATCGTAATCTACGGGATCGGGAAGAATCTGAGCGGCTTGCGCTGCCTGACATACTTTATCATAGTCAATCGACTCAGGCGTGGAAATCTTGCCGGCAACCTTGGTCGCAATTTCTTCAATACCAGCATCGTCGAGCATAACTTCGCATGTCTGTTCGGTATCGTTCGCCATCTTGTCCATAACGAGCTGCGCAAGACGTTCGTAATCCACTTCGGGAGCGGCGGGCGCTGCAGGAACGGAAATACGGGCGCTAACGAGGTCTGCAAGACGTTCGTAATCTACTTCGGGAGCTGCAGGCGCTGCGGGAACAGTGATACGAGCGCTGACGAGATCCGCAAGACGTTCGTAATTAACCTCGACTTCGGGAATAATCACACGCTCACCGACAAGATCGGCAAGATGATTATAATCCACTTCGGGCGCTGCAGGCGCTTCGGGAACTGCAATACGGGTGCTTACAAGATCTGCAAGACGTTCGTAATCCACTTCGGGAGCTTCGGGTGCTTCGGGAACAGCAATACGGGTACTTACGAGGTCTGCAAGACGTTCATAATCCACTTCGGGTGCTTCGGGTGCTGCGGGAACAGCAATCTTGGAAGCAACGGTTTCAGCCAATGCATCAATATCCAACGTAGGCATTGCGCTTTCGATTCGGCTGTAATCTATCTTTTCGGTTGCGGGAAGGGATTCAACCACCTTTTCAGCTGCGCCGTAGATAATTCTATCATAATCGATCTTTTCCGCTTCCGTTTCCACAACTTCGGCAACGGGAACTTCTTCACTCTTGATTTCGTTCAAAATCTCAATGAGCTTATCGCCGACGTCTTCTGCGATACGGGTGTAGTCAACGTTTTCAATCGCACCGACTGCATTTAACACCTGTTCGCTGTGTTCCGAAACAGATTTTTCCGTCTTTTCGGAAATGGTCTCCGTAAGCTTTTGCAAATCTCTTTCGGAAAGACAGAATTCTTCAATCTTTGCGTTGATTGCGTTGAGCGTTTCTTCGAGCTGATCCAAAACAGCCTGTTTTTGTGCGATGTCATCAAGCTTGGGCGTAACGTCATTTGCCACGGTGTCGTTCAACGCACGAGTGTCGCCCAACAACTCCATGTAACAATGCTTGAGCTCATCAATCTCGTTCAGTAACGTCTGAATTTCAGAAATCGCACCGAGCTTTTCGTCTACGGAGTTCAGTCTTTCCCCGACTTCCTTCGTAAGCATAGCAGACAATCCGTCGTAAATCGTTTGATTTTGCTTATAGCTGTAGCGGATTTCTTGCGCAACTGCTTTTGAAGATGCGTCGTTCTCGCTCTTCAACTCCCCGTACAAAGAGCCGATTTGCGCAGAAGACATCTTGAGTTCCGTAAGCAACGTGTCTTTCGTCTGTTGCAATTCATACGACAGCCATTGATATAACACGTCGATTTTGTCTTGATTCGTTTCAGGTTGTTTTGCCATCTTTTACACCTCGTTTTTTACGCTCTCAGCGAATTGATTTCTTTGTGTGTGTTTTTTATCTATTCTTGTCGTTTCCCGTCGACAAGAAGGCTTGTATTCCGTCTTGAGTTTCCCCCCTTACCCTATTCTCGAAAAGAGGCATATAGGTAC
>CAZBQP010000021.1:0-13372 GCA_964494075.1 uncultured Clostridia bacterium | reverse complement strand
TACATTGCATACACCTGTCGCAATTCGTTCTCCTCAGTTTGCGACGAGGAATTATCCGTTACGGGCGGAACCTGTTGAATCAATTCACACGAAGCGATTCCAACTGAAAGCGATGTCACCGTCAACACGCTTAAAAGAGCCAATAACATCTTTTTTGCCTTTTTCATAAAAAACCTCCATATAGAAAAAGTGTCGTTTACCAAACGATAAACGACACTGCAAAGTGCCTTTATCGCTTAGCTGCGACACCAATTAACAAATATCTTTAGAAACAAGAATTTTATGTAACGCGAAAAGGTACACTTCACCAAAAAGTATACTCGTTCCTAAAAATATTTAATTGGGTCGCATTTCTATTATAGCACCTTTCATTCACCTTGTCAAGAATTTTATAAAAAAAATACGCCCACTCAAAGCCTTTCTATATATAATACCTCTAATCAAAACATTGCAAGACAGCGCTCGTCAAACCTACCACCGTGCAAGTCCACCGTTTTCGACGAAAAACGACGTATGGGGTTCCCCGCATTTGCGGAGAACCCCATCTTTATTTTTTGTAGCCACACCCATGTCCTTCCGATAGGGGAGTTGGCTTATTTTCGGGAATATATGCGGTTCAACGCATACATACCCCCTTTCTTCGTCTTTTTTCGATGAATGCGGTTTCCGTGATATGGGGTTCACCCCATACGGGAGAAAACGACGGCGTTCGACAATCGAATTTTGTCATATGCCCCTGCGGGCATATTTTCACCCACAAAAAAAACGTCACTTTCGCATTCCATTCCTGTCCATTCATTTCACACTCGTCAAAATCATTCATCACGAACGCTTAGAAAAGCGACAGCCACAAAAATCTTGCCGATACAAGCCGTATTCCCTCGAAAGCTCGGTGGAACGATAGTATCCGCCCTTCTTCTTAAAATCGGTATAAAGATAGTTCACCGCATACCTGCTCCCCATCTCCTCGCCTATTTCATTCAACCACTCTGCATTTTTATAGGGACTGAGCGTCAACGTGGTGGCAAAATAGTCGAAGCCGTTTTTCTTGGCAACCTGCGCCGTCTTCTCCAACCGCAAGGCATAACAATGATAACACCTCTTCCCACGCTCGGGTTCTTCTTCAAGTCCTTTCGCCATTTTCTCAAAAGCCTCTGCGTCGTGGTCGCAATCGAGAAAGTCCGCCCAACCTGTTTCCTGTAAAAAGCGGATTTGCTCGGCTTTGCGTTTCTCATACTCCTCTTCCTCGTCAATATTTGGATTGTAATAGAGCACCGTCACTTGAAAATGCTCTTTCAGACGTTCCAAACAGGTAGACGAACAAGGCGCACAACAGCTATGAAGAAGAAGTTTCGTTCCCTTGTCGATTTTCTTAATTTGTTCCTGCATTAAAAGCTCGTAATTGCGTTTCATAACTCCATTATACCTACTCGTACAATTTTTGTCAACTCCATGCGCTTGACAAACGGAAAAATCGGGTATATAATAATCGTATGAAACTATTAATTCCCGTCGCATCGGGCTTGGAACAAATTACAAAACGACAACTTTTCTCTTTGGGCTTTGAAAAAGCGCCTGCAGAAAACGGGCGCATCGAAGTGGAAGGCAACTGGCAGGACGTCGCGAGGCTCAACGTATTTTTACGGAGCGGCGAACGAGTGCTTATCGTGCTTCAACGCTTCCCTGCCACCACCTTCGATCAATTATACGAAGGTTTTTATTCCATTCCATGGGAAGAATATCTCACAATGGAATCCAAAATTCTCATGGACGGGAAAAGCGTGCTCAGTCAGCTTGCCGCCGTCAAAGCGGCTGGAGGTGTTGCTAAAAAAGCGATTATTTCCCGTCTTGCCGACAAGATACGCATGGGCAGAAAAACCTTTTCGGAAACGGGCGCACGCTCCATCGTCGGATTCTCCATTTTCAAAGACGAAGTCACCGTCACTCTCGACACGACAGGCGACAGCTTACACAAGCGTGGCTATCGTTCTTTGGCGTACAGCGCACCCTTGAAAGAGACGCTTGCGGCAGGCTTGATCGACTCCACTTTCTACAACCCGGATAAGGACATTGAAAAACCTTTCGCCGATCCTTTCTGCGGAAGCGGAACAATCCCCATTGAAGCGGCAATGAAAGCGTTGCATATCGCCCCCGGACTGCAACGAGAGTTTGATTTCACTCGTTGGGAATGCGCTCCCAAGGACGTGTTGTCCCTCGCACGAGAAGAGGCGAAAGCACAGGAAAAAAGAGAAGCAAAACCTGTCATTTTTGCAAGCGACGTCAACCCCGAGGCAATTTCCATCGCTAAATATCACGCCAAACGGGCAGGAGTGGAAAAGCATATTCGTTTCTCCGTAGCTGATGCGCGAGCATTTTCAAGCGAGCAAAAATACGGTGTACTCCTCTCTAATCCTCCTTATGGCGAGCGACTCTCCGAAGAAAAGGAAGTCCGTGCCTTGATGTCGGCATTTGGAAAAGCTTTTCGAGCGCTCCCCGACTGGAACGCCTACATTTTGACTTCCCTTCCGGAATTCGAACGGTATTTCGGCAAATCTGCCGACAAAAAGAAAAAATTGTTCAACGCACACCTGGTATGCAGTTTTTATTCCTATTTCGGAAAACCGCCAAAATCCGAGCGTTGAAAAAATTGAAATAAGAGGTATTTTTATGTTTGATTACACACGTGCGGCGTTTCGAAAAATCGTCGATGATTTCAAAAAAATCGACTTTATCCGCTGCGTTTTAACACAAGGCGTTTACATAGCCTATCTCATTTACACACTTTGCATTCATTCGGGACGATTAGCCATCAATATTATTCTCTTAACGTTGGCAACCGCCTATTTCCTATTCTTCCTTTACATGAAGCTTTATGGTGTGCAAAAACAAATTAAGACAACGGTGAAACAGGTATATAAATGGAGCAAACGGCTGGTGAAACTCTTCAACCTCGGTATCACGATTTACGGTCTCTCTGTAACCGCAAACCACTTCACCCCCCTTTCCCTCATTCTCGCATCGCTCATGATTGTCGGCTGGGTACTTGAAATTCTTTTTGAAGTCGTTTTCAAATTTTTCTTACGAAAAGCCAAATTCATCATGGCTGGCATGGAAGCTGACTACAAACAGGTAACAAAACCCGTTACAACAGTAGGAAATTTTTTCAAGAAATTATCAGGGAAAGAAATTCCGCCGGAGGCAGAACCCACCAAAGATCAAGTTATCTTAAACAAGTTAGTGGCGCAAGAACGTGCAGAAAAAGCAGAGGAACACACTCGCTCCAAGGCAAAATTCAGCCTGTGGCTGCAAGACAGATTTCCCGTATTCCACCGCAAGAAGAAACTCCCCGACGAGCAAGAAGAGAAACTTGAACAAATACCTGCCCCTATCGAAGCGGAAGACGAGATTGATTTTCTCGACGAAATTTAAGTAAAAAAACATACTTGACGGGTAACAGCGAGCGTTTCTACATGGAACTAAACAAATATACAATACAGTTCTAAAAGGAAAACCAATCTTTCGAGGTGCATTTTTAAAAAATATTGACGCCAAACGAGCTTTGGCATAAAAATACGCATAAAATACGCATAAAAATCACGTATCCAATCAAGCGTAACGAAACTTCCTCTCTTTTCTTATTTGCTCTATAAAAATTTAGGCGTCCCAAAAGCTTTTGCTTTTGGGACGCCCCTTATTCTTTATGCAACTATTTCGCTTATCAACGCTGCACTCTGCCACTGCCGTCGCCACCGGCAAGTTTTTCCACTTCCGCAACGGATACACGGTTATAATCCCCTTCCACGGAGTGCTTCAACGCAGATGCCGCCACGGCAAATTCAATGGCTTCCTGCGTAGACTTTCCGCTTAACAATGCGTAAATCAAACCGCCACCAAAACTGTCGCCGCCACCCACTCTGTCTACGATGCGCAAGTGATAGCTCTTGGAGAAACAGTAATTTTCCCCGTCGTATAACATACCTGCCCAGTCGTTATCGCTTGCGGAAATAGACGTACGCAAAGTGATTGCCACCTTTTCAAACCCGAATTTATCGGCAAGCTGTTTCGCAACCGACTTATACCCTTCGTGATTGAGCTTACCGCCGTAAATATCGGTGTCTTCCGCTTCGATACCAAAGACGTCTTTTGCATCCTCTTCGTTGGAAATGCAAACGTCTACGTATTGACAAAGCTCGGTCATTGCGGCTCTTGCCTCTTCTCTCGTCCAAAGTTTTCCACGATAGTTCAAATCGCAGGAAATCTTCACGCCACGTGCTTTTGCCGCCTTACAAGCCTCCACGCAAATTTCCGCCACGTTCTTGCCGAGTGCCGGAGTAATCCCCGTGAAATGGAACCAGTCCGCACCTTCAAAAATGTGATCCCAGTCAAAGTCTTCCTTGCTTGCCATAGCAATCGCCGAATATGCTCTGTCGTAAATGCATACAGAGCCACGCTGAGACGCGCCCTTTTCCAAATAATAAATCCCCACTCTGTCGCCGCCGCGCACAATTTTAGACGTGTCTACGCCGAACGCTCTTAAAGAGTTGACCGCCGCCTGTCCGATTGCGTGTTTGGGAAGCTTGGTTACGTACACGCTGTCCATGCCGTAATTAGCAAGAGAGACCGCTACGTTTGCTTCACCGCCACCAAACGTTGCTTGCATCTGGTCGTTCTGGAAAAAACGATAATATCCGTTGGGCGCAAGGCGCAACATAATTTCACCAAAAGTTACGATTCTTTTCATTGTTTTATTCTCCTAAAAACGAAAACTTACTTATCACTTATTTTTGAGCGTTCATTTTATCCAACGCTTCCTTCACGTAGAACGAACCGCCAACCGCTTCGATCTTATCCCATGCCAAAAACTCGTCAATGTTGCTTCTATCCACACCGCCCGTGGGGATAAACTTGATTTGAGGGAAAGGTGCAGCCAACGCCTTCATTGCCTTCAAGCCGCCATACACGTTCGCAGGGAAGAATTTCACCGTCGTAATTCCCAACTCCAACGCCTGCATAATTTCCGTCGGGGTTACACAGCCGGGATAATAAGGAATATTCTTTTCTTTGCAAATCTTCGCAACGGCTACGGAAAGCCCGGGCGACACGATAAACTGTGCGCCTGCCGCCAACGCAGCTTCGCATTGTTCGCCGTTGATGACGGTGCCTGCGCCGATACTCATATCGGGATAGTGCTGGCAAGCATATGCAATCGCTTCTGCCGCACAAGCGGTTCGGAAGGTGATTTCTGCCGTGTGAATACCGTTATTCTTCAACGCCGTCAAAATCGTGTCCGTTTCGGAAAGCTCTTTAATGACGACAACAGGTACATATTTTTCCATAATCATTTACCTCTATTAATTAGTATGAATGCTTATACCCCGGAATATGCTGCAAAACCGCAATCAATGGGAAGCACAACACCGGTGATGGCAGAGGCTGCCTTATCGTCGCAAAGGAACAACGTCGCACCGATAAGCTCGTCCGCATCCACAAATCTATCCATAGGCGTACCCTTCAAAATCTTTTCCGAACGTGCGGTAGGCGTACCGTCTTCGTTATAAAGGAGCGCCTTATTCTGCGCAGATACAAGGAAACCGGGAGCGATCGCATTGCAACGAATTCCCGTACCGGCAAAGTGCGTCGCCAACCATTGCGTGAAGTTGGAAATACCTGCCTTGGCTGCGGAATACGCAGGAATTTTGGTAAGAGGCGTATAAGCGTTCATCGAAGAAATATTGAGGATACAACCGTTCTTTCTGCCTACCATGTCTTTGGCGAATGCCTGCGTAGGCAAAAGCGTACCCTGGAAATTGAGCTTGAATACGAAGTCTACGCCTGCAGAATCCAAATCGAAGAAGGACTTGCCGCCCTCCTGCGCCGTATGCTGATATTCGTTGTCCGTCGTCGCTCTGGGATTGTTCCCGCCTGCGCCGTTCACAAGAATATCGCAAGGACCGAGGTCTTTCAAAACAGCCTGATGCACTTCTTCCAAAGCTGCGCCGTCAAGTACGTTCGCCTTATACCCTTCGCAGATATACCCTTCCGCTTTCAATTCATCCGCAAGTTTTTTCACAGCCTCTTCATTCAAATCGAGAGCTGCCACCTTCGCACCGCTCTGTGCAAAAGCTCTTGCCATAGCGCCGCAAATCAAACCGCCTGCACCTGTCACTACTACCACTTTTCCTCTGTAATCGATATTCAAAGGTAAATTCATCATCGTTATTTTCTCCTTATCATTTTTCCTTATTTTCTTTGTCTAATTTATCGAGCATATCCCATACGCCGAGCATATACATAATGCCAAGCGCACGATCATACAAGCCGTACCCGGGGCGAACCGTACCTGGCTTTTCCCCCCAAAGGTGTCTACCATGGTCGGGACGAATGTATCCTTCGTAACCGCAATCGTGATACGCTTTCAAGATGTCGAGGATTCTCGTATCCCCATCGCAATCTCTGTGGCTAGCTTCCGAAAAATCTCCGTTTTCAAAATGCTTCACGTTGCGAATATGGGCAAACGCAATTCTATCGCAATGTTTTCTGACGATGTCTGCCACGTTGTTGTTGGGATCTGCATTCAAGCTCCCCGAACAGAGCGTCAAACAGTTGCAAGGGTGATCGACCATCTTCAAGAATCTGTCAATGTTCGGCTCGTTGATCAAAAGTCGAGGCAAACCGAAAATATCCCAAGGGGGATCGTCCATGTGAATTGCCATCTTAATGCCCGTCTCTTCACAAACAGGCATCACGCCTTCAAGGAAATATTTCAAATTCGCCCAAAGCTTTTCATGATCCACATCCTTATACAGCTTGAACAGCTCATCGAGCTTCGCCATACGCTCAGGTTCCCAACCGGGGAAGGACATATTGTATTTTTCCGTGAAATCGAGGATATACTTCGCCATCGCATTGTAATCTTCCTGAATCATCCCCTTTTCATAGAAGAGCGCCGTCGAACCGTCTCCTACGGGATGGAATAAATCCGATCTCGTCCAGTCGAAAATGGGCATGAAGTTATAACAGATGACTTTTACACCGAATTTCGCAAGGTTGCGAATGGTCTTGTTATAGTTTTCAATATACTTATCTCTCGTAGGAAGCCCGATTTTAATATCGTCGTGCACGTTTACGGACTCCACGACATCCATATTAAACCCGTACTTATCCAATTGCTCTTTCACTTTGGCAATTTCTTCTACTTCCCAAACTTCGCCGGGCATCTTATCATGCAACGCCCAAACGATACCGCTTACACCCGGAATCTGTTTGATGTCCTGTAAGCTGATTTTGTCATTCCCTTCGCCATACCAGCGAAACGTCATTTGCATCGGCATATTTTCCTCTCCTTTTTTCTTTTACAAGCTTATTATAGCACTATTTTTTTTATTTTGCAACTAAAATGTAATTGCAAAAATAATCAACTTATATTGCAAATATCACTTTTATTCTTTCTCAAGTAATTTTTTCGGTTTTTTAATTTGATTGAGTTCCTTATTTAAATGTAGCAACTCTTCCTTTGTGAAGGACAGGTTGAACATGCCCATCATGCCGGATAGACGAAGCACGGTGAATCCCCCCACCATTTGTTTCATCTCCTCGTTGAAGTCAAACCCCATGCCTTTATTCCCGTTCTTACCAACCTTCTTCTTGATTTTCAAAAGTGTTTTAAGCGACCAAAGCCGTCCACGGAAACTCGCCGTAATATCGGAAATTCGATCATTCAACGAATACCTGTCCTCTGGGGATTCCACCTCAAACCAGTTGAGCACCGCATTTTTCTCTTTGAGAATATAGGCTTGATTCGGTGTCTCCACCTTACGAATTCTGCTCTCGTCACGGCACTCGCCTGCCACAGCCAACAGCTCACTCTCCCCCACGTTGGGCACATCGAAGGTAAAAAAGCGTGTATGACTTTGCTTACGTCCAAGACTTTTTCCGTTGACAAAAAGCTCCACTTCGGGCTGGTTGGAATAGAGGGTAATTTTGGTCACTTCCTCCACTCTATCCACGTATCGTTTGCCGCAAAGATGCACAAACGGCTCATCCGAAAGCCAAGCTTTATAGGCGTAGAATGCGTCCTTTTTATATTTTCGGTCAAAGGTAACGAGTCCTTTATGATTCTGACCGCTCTCCCCGCCTTCCGAGCGTGCATCCGCACCAAAGTCAAACATATTCCACACGTACGTTGCCCAAAGATATTTCCTCGTAAATAGCTGTTTAATCAGCTCTTCGTGATAACGAGCTTGATACTCCTCCGTATAATCCCCCTGCGTGGGTGTGGACGTGTGCCAATTCAACCCCTCACAGCCATATTCTGATACGCCGATGGGCTTATCCGGGTACCGCTCGTGAAAGTGATCAAACCAAGGCCCGTTCATCGACGTATCGCCTCCGTACCACCCAAAATAGTGATTGTATGCAAGCGTGTCGGGAATCTGTACATACGGCTCGTCTATACCGCAAGAGGAAAAACACGCCATCGTCGTATAACGAGTTTTATCCATACCATGTACGAGATCATTTAATTTAAGATGATTTTTAAGCAAATCGGGGTCCTTTGTACCGCCCATCGTAATTTCGTTGGAAAGCCCCCAAACGACGATAGAAGGATGGTTGTAATTTTGAATAATCAACTCCTTCATCTGCGAAATCGTGTTTTCAACGCCGTTGGGCAAATGTCTGGATATATACGGAATTTCCGCCCAAACGACCAACCCTTTTTCATCACATAAATCATAGAAATATTGATCGTGTTGATAGTGCGCCAACCGCACCGTCGTCGCCCCCAGCTCCATGATGAAATCAATATCTTCATGGTGATGTTCGGGCAAGAGCGCATTGCCGATTCCCCATCTGTCTTGATGACGAGAAACGCCACGTAAGGGGTACTCCTCCCCATTCAGTAAAAATCCCTTTTGCGGATGAATTTCAAACGTTCTGCACCCGAATTTTGCGCACACGCTATCCAAAACCACCCCACCACGTATGAGTTCAACCCTCAAACGATAAAGATAGGGATCTTTACGTCCCTTCCAAAGCCGAGCATTTTCAATCGTCAGTTTCGCCTTCTTTTCCGTAGACGTCACCTGCGCAATCGCATTCTCTTCTTCATCGTAAATCGTATAGACGAGCTCGTCCCCATCCTGCAAATTGCTCACGTACGCCTTCACTCGAACAAGGGCGTTTGCTCCCTGGACGACGGGCGTGATTGCTACCCCGGGGGTGCCGTAATATTCCAAATCAAAATGGGTATGCGGAACGCAAATCAGCTTCACATCCCGATATAAGCCACCGTAAAAAGTAAAATCCGCCGTTTGAGGATACACACTGTCGTTGGGCGCATTGTTCACGAGAATGGCAATTTCATTGTCTTCTAATAAATGCTCGCTAAGTGCGACTCGCCAAGTGGAATATCCGCCGTCGTGATGCGCAACCGCCCTTCTGTTCACGTATACGTCCGCAGACGAGTTTGCACCGCAAATTTCCAGATAACATTCCATTCCTTCGGGTAGTTCTGCTTTGCACAATGCCTTTTTATACAGACAATCCCCACGGAAATAATCATTTCCGCCGTCCTGTCCGTCTGTGGCGTTCCACGTGTGGGGCAACGTAACTCCCTCACCGCCTTCCACCACCGAGACGTCTCCCGTCCCCTTATAAAAGAGCCAGTTCTCATTCCAGTTGATGACCGTTCTCATTCTTCCTCCAAAACATGTTGTATAAGAGAATAGGATTTATTACACTCTACCAGTAAATATTATACCCCATATTTCCCGCCCTGTCAATAGTTTATCAAAAATTTTCCCCTGTTCACCATGAATATTTTGCAAAAATATCCTAAAAACATCTAAAAATATTGTAGAAACTTGCATTTTTTGTAAACTATTTTAAGATGGAGCAAGTAAACTCCGTTTGCAAATCAACACTCCCCCCTTGCCATCGCCATAATTTTCCCTTTCTATACAAGCAATATCCTCCTTTCCGTCTTGCCCATTTTTTGAATCTTTGCCCCTATCCCCTCGGTAAGCGTATTTACTTTCCGCACGTAAAGCCCTGTATACAAAAAACAATCCCCGTTCTAAAACGGAGATTGTTTTATTCAACTCATACCTGCCCCTGCCATTTTGCAAACGTTCGTTTATCCAAGGGCAATCGTTTTGGAAGTGATTGCTTATTCCATCTCCGAGCGGATTGCCCAACGCATTTTCGTCGATTTTGCTCGGCTGTTTCGCACGCACTCCTCTCCCGTCGGACGAATAACGTCACGTGCTACTTCGCTGTACACCCCCAGACGTTGAAAGGCTTGAAACGCTTTCTTAACCAGTCGATCTTCCCCTGAATGGAAGGTCAAAATCGCCACTCGTCCACCCGGCGCCAACACGTCGGGTAACTTTTCCAAAAAGGCGTACAACACGTCGAATTCACTGTTAATTTCAATTCGAAGGGCCTGAAAACAGCGCTGACAGGATTTTTTCACCCCTTCCTTTTGTTCCCCTTTCGGCAGGAAGGAAAGCGCCTCTGCAATGCAATCGCGAAATTGCGTAGTCGTCTCGATGGGTTTCCCCATATATCGCCATTTCATGACGTTGGCGGCAATTTTCTCAGCGTGCGGTTCGTCGGCATTTTCAATCAACATATGCTCGATTTCCGCACGTGTAAGCGAAGCAAGACGTTCTGCGCCGCTCTCTCCTTTTTCAGGATTGAGCCGCAAATCGAGCGGCCCTTCCGCCTTGTAGGAAAAGCCTCGCTTAGGATCGTCAATCTGCATAGAGCTTACCCCTAAATCCGCCAAAATAAAGTCAAACTTGCCACCCATGTCTGCGGCGACTTTGTCAACGTCGGCAAAATTCTGCAAACGACGGGTAAAAATATCCTCCCCGTATCCAAGATCACGCAGGCGTTTTTCCGTCTTTGCCGACTCGATAGGATCTACGTCCAACCCGTAAATATGTCCTTGTCCCTGCAATTTTTCAAGCATCGCACGGGTATGTCCGCCATAGCCAAGGGTAGCGTCCAAACCCACTTGTCCCGGCTGAATATTCAAAAAATCAAGGATTTCCTGCACCATGATTGAAATATGCATGCCGGCAGGCGTATGTCCTTTTTCAATAATCCTCTGTACGTCTGCGGCGTACTTCTCAGGATTGAGCTCCTTATATTTTTCCTCAAAGCGTTTGGGATGAGTGCCTGAATAGCGCACCCTGCGCTTATGTGGAATCTGTTCATTTTCCATTATTCACCTCATTCTTCCTATTTTTCTCTTACACCGTCACAGGCTCTGACACATTTTGCTTTTTCTTCCGTTTCTGTCCTATTTCCCCACAGAAATAAATCGCAAAAAAACCGAGCATGCACATTACGTTAAAGACGATAAACACCAGTGTTTGCACGATCGGATAAATCGTGAAAGGGCCGATATTCCATTGAATATCAAACAACGTACCCACCCAAGGCAGCAATCCTTCCGCTGCACTTTTATCGAACATAAACAAAAAATTGTTTTTGAAATAATCGTTATCTGTCTGTTGATAGATTCCGTTGCAGAGTGTTCCCAACACCCATGCAATGGAAAAATAAATAGCAAACCCGATTAAGAAATGCTTAACGTCGTTAATTCGCAACGGCTGAAACTCCTTGAGCAGCAAACATAAAATCGGCACGGTGATCAATTTGGAATGTTCCAAAATATAATGCACGTTCCAAAAATAACCGATCCCCTTATTCTCGACATCCAGCACGATCATAGCAACCAAAGCGCCCACCACATTCACGATAAGGGCGAAATGGAATAATTTCTCACTTTTCAAAATCAAAAGAATTAGCAACAAATACGAACCGATATTACACAGTTGCAACGGGAATTTCTGCACACGAATTTCCCCAATCGACGTAAAGACTTGATTAAATTGAAAGAGCAAACTGATGGACATGGCAATCAAAAGCATTCTTTTCACATCCCGAGGCTGATCTCGGAACAAGAAATACAACAGTACAACTTCCGCTGTCATCCACAAGAATACGAGCAGATGTGTCCACGTGAAACGCTTGAAAACAAGCTCGGTATAGCCAATATAATATTGCGGCGTATACGTGGAAATCGAAAGCACCATTAAGCCTGTCACCACAAGTAAAAACGGAAGAACCTCTCTTTTCTCGAATTTCAAATCTTTAAGATTTTTCAAGAGGAAGAAGAGAAATATTCCGATTTGCAAAAGACTCAACAACGCAAAAAGTACACTTCTAAAACTTTCGTCAATCAAAAACGCTTTGAATTCCTCGCTGAAAAAACGAATGGTACGCAACCCTCTCCCATTTTCCGATGTAAGCGATTGAATAATGACCGAATAGGAATAGGCATATAACAAACTCGCAGGCAAGCAGAAGTATGCTGCAACCTTGTTCAAGCATTTATTATCGTAAAAAGCAAGGAGCGGAATAACAATGATACAAGTACCGTTCAACCAACGAATGGTATTTTCATAAACGGCGTTCATACCGGCAAGTGTTTCCTCCGATTTTGAAACGGCAAACCCATCCGGCAAAAACAGATTGAGAAACATGAGCAGAAAATAAGCCACAGCAAGTATCTTCATTACTCGGCTATATTTCCCCTCATGAAAGTCCGTTTTTTTCACAAATTTCAAATAGACGAAGCCACCACAAAGCACCAACAACGCCATTGAAAACAAAAGATAAAACAACATAACGTCACCCGGTGCAAAGATTATATTCGAGTCATTTATTTAACCGCCTTTCTGCACCCGTCTTTCTTGTTTTCTATTATACCTTATCCCCATAAGAAAGTCAACTACTTGAAAGAAAATCAAAAAAATAAATAAATTGCAAAAAATAACGCAAAAACAGTTGACAAAAGTAAAAAAAAATTCTATACTATATAGGTATTTCAATTGAACGCAATTGAATGACGTATACAAATTGATAATAAGATGCACTGTTAGCTCAACTGGATAGAGCGTCGGTCTACGGAACCGAAGGCTAGGAGTTCGAACCTCTTACGGTGCACCAGGAAAACCTCCTCACGATTGTGTCGTGAGGGGGTTTTTCTATGTACTGTAAAAGTCCCTTAAAATTCTAAATATATAGAAATTCGAGCGAGGAAGTAGGAATTCGAGCGAAGCAATTTATCGCCGACGCCCTGCGCAAAGCGCAGTAGCTCTTCCTCTTAAACATACCTCAACGCATACATGGTGTTGAAATCCTTTATTTTTTACAAAGCTAAACTCAAAATCTACTCATTTAAAATCCAACGATACACACGATTTAGATGAAGATGTCCCTTCGTTTCCCCTTTCCTACATCGTATCAAAAAAAGTCGGCATAGCGCCGACTTTTCAAACGTTTATCACATTCAATA
>CAZBQP010000020.1:0-13456 GCA_964494075.1 uncultured Clostridia bacterium | reverse complement strand
TACCGCTTCGGTGAGCTGACCGCCCTCGTCATAGCCGACGTATCCCGGGGGAGCGCCGATAAGACGAGACACAGAATATTTCTCCATATATTCGCTCATGTCAATACGAATCATATTCTTTTCATCATCAAACAACGCACGTGCCAACGTTTTGGCAAGTTCCGTCTTGCCTACCCCGGTAGGGCCTAAAAACAGGAAAGAACCAATCGGTCTGTCAGGATCGGCAATCCCTGCACGTGAACGCAAAATAGCATCCGCCACCGCAGTCACCGCTTCGTTTTGACCGATAACACGCTCGTGCAAGGTGTTTTCCAGCCTCAAAAGTTTCTCCCGTTCCCCCTCCAACAGTTTAGCAACGGGGATCCCCGTCCAACGTGCAACGATTTTGGAAATCTCCTCTTCCGTAACACGATCACGAAGAAGGGAATTTTCACTTGAACGCACACCTGCCTCCTTCGTTTGCGTCTTTTCGCACTCTTCCAACTGTTTTTTCAGCTCGGGAATTTTTCCATATTGAAGTTTGGACGCCGTCTCCAAATCGTACTCTCTTTGCGCTTTTTCAAGCTTGGCATTCGCCTCTTCCAACTGTTCACGGAGCTTTTGTACCTTTCCGATGGAATCTCTCTCGTTCTCCCATTTTGCCTTCATTCCCGCATACTGCGCCCGATACTCGGAAAGTTCCTTACGAATTTCCTCCAAATGCCCCTTGGACAACTCGTCCGTCTCTTTCTTTAAGGCGTTTTCCTCGATTTCTAACTGCATAATTTTACGCGATATTTCGTCCATCTCGGAAGGCATGGATTGCATTTCCGTCTTGATGAGTGCGCACGCCTCGTCCACGAGGTCAATCGCCTTATCAGGCAGGAAACGATCGGTGATGTATCGATTCGACAAAGTTGCCGCCGCAATCAGGGCGTTATCCTGAATTTTTACGCCGTGATATACTTCGTATCTCTCTTTCAAACCACGCAAGATGGAAATGGTATCTTCCACCGTCGGTTCGCCGACGAGCACGGGTTGGAATCGACGTTCAAGTGCGGGATCTTTTTCAATATACTTTCTATATTCGTCCAAAGTCGTTGCGCCGATACAATGAAGCTCCCCTCTCGCCAACATCGGCTTTAACAGATTGCCTGCGTCCATGGCGCCGTCCGTCTTCCCTGCACCGACGATGGTGTGCAGCTCGTCGATGAACAGAATGATGCCACCGTCGCTCTTTTTCACTTCAGCAAGCACCGCCTTCAAACGCTCCTCAAATTCACCACGGAACTTCGCCCCGGCAATCAATGCGCCAATATCCAAGGAAAAGAGCTTGCGATTTTTCAAAGAATCGGGAACGTCCCCTTTGACAATTCTGATTGCCAAACCTTCCGCAATCGCCGTTTTCCCCACGCCGGCTTCCCCGATGAGAACGGGATTATTCTTCGTCTTTCGCGACAAAATCCGAATGACGTTTCGGATTTCCTCGTCACGTCCGATGACGGGATCGAGCTTTTGTAAACGAGCCTTTTCCACAAGGTCGGTGCCGTATTTATTGAGTACGTCGTACGTATCTTCGGGATTTTCGCTGTCCACTCGACGATTTCCTCGCACACTCGCCAACGCTTGCATAAACGCATTCGTACCGATGTCGAACTCTTTGAAAATCTTTTTAAGCGCTCCGTCCGCTTTTTCCAAAAGTCCGTAAAAGAGGTGTTCCACGGAAAGATAGGAATCCCCCATTTTATTCATTTGTGCTTCCCCTTCTTCCAGCGCTTCCGCCAAAGTACGTGAGGTGTATTCCTCGCCGCCACTCACTTTGGGCAACTTAGCGATTTCCTTTTCGAGTGCGGAAGCAAATCCCCTTTCATCCTTATTCATCTTATGAAGAAGAGAGGGAATAAGCCCGTCTTCTTCCGTCGCAAGCGCATAGGCAAGATGTAATTGACCGATTTCCTGATTGCCGTATTCACGTGCGATCTTTTGCGCTTTTCCCAGCGCCGCCATTGATTTTTCCGTAAACTTACGCATATCCATAACTCACTCCTTCGGCGCTCGTCACGCCTTTTTTTCTTGTGACTATTTGTACACCAAAGAAAAAATTTCTAAACACTCCATTTGATTTTTCACAAAAAAAGATGAATCGATGTAACAATGTACACGAATTAAAAAGATATTTTAATAGCGTGTTTGCTTGGATTTCAAGTGTATTTATTAACGTCGAAGACGAAATACAAGGATTGGATTGAGGCAGATTATACGAAAGATATCATAAACAATCCTACGAAAAACATTATACTTGAATCGCAAAAAAAGCCTAACGAATAATTCGTTAAGCTTTTTTCTCTTCCCTTTTTTCTGTCAATTAAAATCCTTCGAGGTCGTCGAGGGTAAGCTCGAACGAGCGAATGAAATGATCGAAGAAATATTCCACCTCGGGCATCTTCAAATTGTGCAAATCCTTTTCAATGGACTTCTTCGCCTTCGTAAACTCTGCGTTCCCAGAACGGAATTCTTCCAAACACTTGATATACGCAGACAGACGATCTGCCGCTTTCACAAGGCGGTATTCCTGACTCGTCTCATCTGCAAGCACGTAAGGCGCAATGTGAATTTCCATTTCTTTGGGGAGCATGGCAGCAATTTTTTGCGCCGCCACCTTTTCAAGCTCTTTATACGCCCCTCGAATACTCTCGTCGTAATATTTCACTGGCGTAGGCAAATCCCCTGTCATGACCTCGCTCGTTTCGTGGTACATGGCGTAAAGAACGGTTGTAAGCACGTCGGCGTTGCCGTCAAAAATTTCATTGTGAATGGTCACCAAGGCGTGCGCAAGCACTGCAACGGACTGGGAATGTTCCATAATATTCTCTTCCCGCACCGAACGCATCAGTTGCCAACGCTTGATGTATTTCATTCTGTCCATATAAGCATAAAAATCGTAACGCATTTTTTTCCTCTTTTCGGCTTTGAATGATTGACAAAGCCTCTCGTATTGTTTTATAATGTAATTACAAAAATTTGATATACCGTCGTGGGTGCTTTGCGAATATCGCAAGGCTGAGATTATACCATTTGAATCGGCAGGGTAATACCTGAGCGAAAGACAACTTGTCTATGTTACAAGATAGATAGGCGTATTCTACACCCGCGAAGCACGTGGGTGTTTTTTCTTCGACGGTAAAAGGAGGTTTTATGTTTCTCAATTCCCTTTTGGACGGCATGAAGCTGTATCCGTTCTTATTCGATACCCCCTTCAACGCCGTTCGAGCCGTCGCAATCTGGCTAAGCCTTGCATTGCTCATCACACACCTGGTATGCCTGTTTCTCTTCAAAGGTGAAAAACGAAAGCGTTTTCTTCTCTTAGCAGGCTTCACATGGTTTGTCTATGCCTGCGTGCTGGGCACCGTACAGCTTCTCCTCTCCTTCCTTGAAGATGGCGTGGAGTTTATCCTGTTCCTCCCCCTGTCCATTTTGCTCGTATGTCTTGCAACAAGCGCGGCTCTGCTCCTGTGGAAACGAACAAAACGCATGATTGTCGCCCTCATTTGTGTATGCGGAGCAGCATTCATCGCAACCATGGTATGCCTCGGGATTCATTTCAACTCGGGAAACGCCGCCGACAACAACTGGCTGACCAACGCAGACGTGGATTCCCTCTACCTCTATCTCGGCAGCTTAATCTCCGTGACTGCCCTGCTTATCATCACGTGGTATTTCGGCAAAGGCGAAAGCAAGGAATTCGATTCCAAGTCCATCACTTACGCCGGCATCTGCATTGCCATGAGTTTTGCCCTGTCCTATCTTCGTCTAATCCGAATGCCGCAAGGTGGATCCATCACGCCGGCATCACTGTTGCCCCTCATGCTTTATGCCTATTTATTTGGCATACGTAAGGGAGTGTTCGCAGGATTCACCTACGGAATTTTGCAAGCCTTGCAAGATCCGTCCATTTTGCACCCTGCGCAATTCTTGCTCGACTATCCCGTTGCATTCGCTTGGATCGGCATTGCAGGAATTTTTACAAAAGTAAAAAAGTTAGAGCGATACCCTCAAATTCAATTTGCTTGCGGTGCAAGCTTAGCCGGCATCGGCAGATTTATGATGCACTTTCTTTCAGGCGCATTCGCCTTTGGCGCTTTTGCTCCGGAAGGAACTCCCGTACTCTTGTACAGTTTCACTTATCAGGCAGGCTACGTACTGCCCGATTTGACCATTGCAATCGTTGTCGGCGTCCTCTTATTCTCTTCCAAAACATTCGTAAAAGAACTGCGTTCCGTGAGAAAAATAGGCACTTAACAAAGACATGGTATCGCCATTTATCATTTTCGTCGTCCTTCAACAAAGGGCGACGATTTTTTAATAGACTGCGATTTCGTCGAACTTGACTTTGTTGACGACAATCTTTCCGCCTTCGATGTCAAACTTGACAATAACGCCGTTGACGGAGGGGAACAGAATCCGTTTCCCGTCCTTGTTCAGCGTGTAGACGTCGGAAGACAGATTTTGAATATCCTCGACGACGCCGAGATTTTCCCCCTCTTCCGTCTCACACGTAAGCCCGAGAATATCGACGATGTAATGTCGTCCTTCTTCAAGGGGAGGCGCATCCTCACGTGCTCCTTCAATTTTTTTACCACGGAAAAGCTCCGCTGCATTGCGATCGGGAATTCCACGCAAATTCATATACACCGAGCCGTCCGGCCCTACACGGAATGAAAGAATTTTATAAGGGGTATCGTCGATATACACCGTGCCGAACTCCTTAACGTCCTCGGGAAAATCGGTGTACGTTTTCACCTTCAATTCCCCGCGAATCCCCTGCGGTTTTAACACTTCGCCAATTACAAGACGATTCATCTTGTTCTCCTTTATCTTTGTTTTTTGCAAAAATCGAGAAACTCTGTTCCTCGTGATTTTCAAACGCAGAGCTTTTATAATGGATAAGCTCCACCTCCATCCATTCACCTTGGAACATCGCATTCCCACTTTCAAGAAGGACGGCAACCACGTCCGACACATTCAAAGCTTTGATCAATAAAGACCTATCTCATCGCAGACATGGTATACCTGTATAGGTAAAAAAAGGCTTTTATACAAAGCCTTTTTCACGTTTTTCGTTTATCTTATTCTACGTCCGAATCCACGGCGTCGCCGCCTCTTTCACGAATTTCCACGACGTATCTTTTCTCGCTCGCAGGGGTAGCCGTGCGCACAATCGTACGCATTGCCTTTGCAATTTTACCCTGCTTGCCGATCACTTTGCCCATGTCGGAGGGAGAAAGCACAACGGTCACTTCGATGACACGGTCCTTTTCGTTGACGATATATTCAACGTTCTCCTTGTCTTCTGCAAACCGTCCGACGATGTATTTGATTAAATCAAGCATGATAAACTCCCGTCGCTACTTATTTGCTCTTCTTGGTTTTGGTCTTGGAAGGGCTGAGCTTGGTGCTCTTTTCCATAGCGCCTGCCTTTACGAGCAAGTTCTTAACGGTTTCGGTGGGCTGAACACCTTTAGCAAGCCAACCTTTTGCTTTTTCTACGTCGATGTCAAAACCAACGGGGTTGCTTGCAGGGCTGTAATGACCAACGCAATCAATATATTCGCCGGTTGCAGCCTTTCTGCTGTCAACAACTACCACACGGTAGATAGGGTTCTTCTTATCGCCCATTCTGAAAAGTCTCATTTTTACCATAATAAATACCTCCAAAGTATCTTAAAATATTTTTTTCTTTTTTATTCCACGGCTTGCGCCGTCGTTGTCTTTTGTAACGTTTAGAAAGGCATTCTAAACTTGCCTTTGCCGCCCTTAAGCTGTTTCATCAACATCTTCGTCTGGTCAAACTGCTTCAAAAGCTGGTTGATTTCCTGCACCGTCGTGCCCGATCCTGCCGCAATACGACGCTTTCTCTTGCTGTCGATAATCGACGGATTGTCACGCTCTTGTCTGGTCATCGAAAGAATGATTGCCTTCGTGCGTTCGATTCTCTTTTCGTCGACGTCGCCCTCGTTTACCTTGAGCTTGCCTGCGCCGGGAAGCATTGCAAGCATCGCCGATGCACCCCCCATTTTCTTCATCATATCGAACTGTTCCAGATAATCGTTGAGGGTGAAAGAATTCGCCAACATCTTTTGCTGCATCTTCTTCGCATCCTCTTCGGTGATTGCTTGTTGTGCCTTCTCGATCAAGGACAACACGTCCCCCATGCCGAGAATTCTCGAAGCCATACGATCGGGATAGAAGGGCTCGAGATCCCCCATCTTTTCACCCACGCCGATAAACTTGATAGGTTTGCCCGTTACCGCTTTAATGGAAAGGCAAGCGCCGCCACGTGTATCGCCGTCGAGCTTGGTGAGGATTACCCCCGTCACGTCCAAACGAGCGTTGAAAGTTTCCGCAACGTTCACCGCTTCCTGCCCTGTCATTGCGTCAACGACCAGCAAGGTCTCGGTGACCTCCACTTCCTTTTTGATATTTTCAAGCTCCTGCATCAGCGTGTCGTCAATTTGCAGACGACCTGCCGTATCCAAAATCACCGTATCGTAGCTCATTGAACGAGCGTACTCAATCGCCTGTTTTGCCGTTTTTACAGGACTTTGCGTGCCCTTTTCAAACACTTCCACCTGCACGTTCTTGCCCACCACTTGGAGCTGCGTAATCGCCGCAGGACGGTAAATATCACCAGCCACCAACAAGGGACGTTTGCCCTGTTTTTTGAGCAATGCGGCAAGCTTGCCGCAAAGGGTAGTTTTCCCTGCCCCTTGCAAACCACACATCATGATGACAGTGGGGAGCTTGGGGGATATTTCCAACTTCGCATTTTTAGAGCCCATCAATGCGATGAGTTCTTCGTTGACAATCTTAATGACCTGTTGTGCAGGATTGAGGGAGGACAAAATTTCTTGTCCCACCGCCTTTTCCGATACGTCCGCGATGAACTGTTTGGCAACTTTCAGGTTAACGTCCGCTTCCAGCAAAGCAACACGTACTTCACGCATCGCCGTGCGAATTTCCAGCTCCGTCAATTTTCCCTTTTTGGTCAATTTTGAAAATATATGATTTAATCTTTCCGATAACGATCCGAATAAAGCCATTTATTTCTCCTCATTTTCTCGAAAGGTCATTCCGACGATTGCATTCTCCCCGTCCGACGAACTCACTTCTCCGCCGTATTCTTCCATCACGCTGCGAAGGGATTGTTCCAGACCTTGAAACTCTGACGAAAGTTCAGGATAACGTTCTCGCATGGAAGACGTCCAGCGATTGACTGTCGTCATATATGCGGAATATGCAAGATCCGCCCGATTGAGCGCCCTGTCAAAACGAAGTTTCTCCTCATATCCTTCCAACTGTTTTCTGCATTTTTGCAAACAATCGGAAACGCTTTGACGAGATACTCCTTTCTGTTCGGCAATTTCCCCGAAAGACAGGTCGTAATTGAAATACAGATCGGAAATTTCCCGTTGCGTAGGAGTCAAAAGAGGGGAGTACAAATCCCACAACCGAAGAAACCGCAAATCATCTTTCATCTTTTGCCCTCCGTTCCGTTTTCCGTAGACTATTATACACGAAAATAATAAAGGTGTCAAGCATTTTTACTTGACACCTAAAACTTTTTTATCTATTTTATAAACTTTCCTCTTCAATCAAGGGAAAAACCTCTTCTAATTTCGTATTGCCTCTTTCCACAATTTCTTGAGAACCTTCGTCCGTCGTCAACTTCTCCGTCTCCTCCACAGGCAGCGCCTCCTGCGACTCCGATACGTCCGTTCCCTCCACCGCAACGACTTCCTTCAAGGCTTCCTTTTCTTGCTGGCAGTTGACATCAAGGAATAACAAAAGCGCCGAGTAGGCCAATCCGGGACCGAGGTTGAATATATGACAATCCAAAAGGCTGGTCAACAGCAATCCGAAAATACAAAGACCGATGAAATATTTCTCCACGTTTCTCTTGCGGAACACCAAAAGCAACGTTTCCACACGATGATAACAATAGGCAAGGAACCCCACAGCGCCGGTGCTGGCAATTAATTGCACGGCAGTGTTGTGATAACGTGCAGGCAAAAATTCTCCAATCGAGTTGTCCCCCCAACGGAATGCCCCACACTCATAGAATCCGTTCCCAAAGATGGGAGATTCTAAAAATTGATCAAGTCCGCCAAAATAAATATCGAAACGTCCTGCGTCGCTCATTCCTCTATCAATAACCGAGGCAAAAATCTTGACAAGTACGTCCCAACAAATGACGCATCCGGTCGCAAGCACCACAAAAACGCTTCCCTGCACGATGATAAGGGGTACTCTGCGTTTTGTCTTCCTAAAAGCAACGAATAAGCAAAGCCCGTAAATGACAGTACCGAACAGCATACCGCCACGGCTCTGAATCAAAAAGATTACGACGTAAAAGAAGTTCCCGACGAGCATATACACCCAGTTGTACGATTTCTTTACCGTTGCGTAATAGAAAGGAGCGGGAATACACATGATCATTGCCCCGGCAACGTTGTTGTAGATTCCCCAACCGGTGTACAGTTCTCCTCGATCAAAGTCTTCGCCTTGAATGAATACTTTTTCAAAAAAACCTGCCTGTTGCAGCATTCCAACTACTTCAATGCACAACAGCACACCCATCACCATCATGAAGTAGGCAAAATAACTTTTATCCACTTTCTTAAAATCGACGGTGTAATAATAATAAAAATAAGAGAATGAAAGCGCCGTAATCTCGGTAAGTCCAAAAAAGACGGTGTTCCATTTATAATGAGAGGTAAAAAGTCCGCCGAGTATATACGAAACGCCGAGTGCGATAAACCCGATGGCGAGCATGGGGAATTTTCTGCGCTCTTTACGTACGATAAGTTCAAATGCCAAACGCGAAAATATAAACAATGCCAAAATCCCGGCCACAATCCAAAGATTAATCTTGCCAACAGGTTGTAAGAAGATAGACGTATGTGCGTAGGCAAGCGGATTGTTCTTCTTAGAGAACATGAAATAGGAGCCGCAAGTAACCGGCAACGTGCAAAGCATATCTTCCGCAAACAGGGACGCCAATGCCACAAATACCAACAGCACGTACATCATGGGAATTTCCCACGAAAAAAGATTGGAGGCAAGAACACAAGCTGCCACAAAAATCGCACTATACCTGCTCTCCAAAAACGCTTTTACATACCGAACTATACAATTGTCTCTAAGGAACGGAAATAATTGAACCAACATAGCAATTATTGAATACCTCCTCATCAAAAAGTTAGTATATCCAACCCCTGCTATCCATTATAGCAAACCTATGTTAATTTTGCAACGCTTTTCCCATCATTTTTCAAATTTTATCTATAATATCAAAAAAAATACCCCCCCCCATTCAAAAAACGAATTGATGAGTAAAAAATAAGACAATTTCAATGAAAATGCCTCTGTTTTTTGTGATTTATACGGCTTACTTTTCACAAATTTTCAAGTTGTTAACAATTTTCCGTCCGCATTTGACATCAAATAGTCGAATCATTGAGGGTGCGTATTACGACAATCATTTTCGTCAACAAGTCACCACTCTTTCATTTTATGACGTTTACCCGCTCTTCGGACACAAAAGACATAAAAAAATCCTTCCCTTGCCGGGAAGGATAGAAAAGTTACTGCGTTACAATTATTGCGTTACGATTACCTGTGCGTAGCGAAGAACTTTTTCTCCTTTTTTATAACCTTTAAGATAGGCTTGTTTCACCATGCCGCTCTCCTCGCCTTCCTCGGCAGGAACAGCCATGATCGCTTCCATGGTATCGGCATTGAAGGGTTGACCGACGGGATCGACCTCTTCCACACCTTCGCCTTCCAACACTTTCTTGAAGGCGGTAAGCACCATGTTCAAGCCTTGCTTAGTGTTCTCATCTGCGCAAGCTTGCAACGCTCTTTCCAAATTATCTCCGACGGGAAACAATGAAGCAATCACGTCATTTCTCCCTTCTTGATAACGCTGTGCCGCCTGATTTTGCGTGCGACGACGATAGTTTTCATATTCTGCCGTTACAGCGTACCATTTACGCTTATTGTCTTCTGCTTCCGCAAGAGCCTTTTCAAGTTCTTCTTGTTTTTTATTTACCTTTTCTTTTTTCTTGGATTTTTCTTCTTTCACAGGCGTTTCCATCGCTTGCTCTTTCAATTCTTCGTTTTCCATTCTTAAACCTCACGAGAGTCGTTCTATTGCTTATATATAACGCAATTTTTGCATTTTCAAACAGGAATTGCGTAAATTAAGAGCGACCTGCTCAAATCTCCAAATGCGCAAATTTCTCCCGACGGGAATAACGATAAAAGATTGCCTTTCTGCCGATTACAGCCACAGGCACCGCTTCCAAAAGCTCCGCCACATTTTCCGCAAGATTTCTCACGTCTTCGTCCACCGTGTCCAAAATGCTGACCTTGATAATCTCGTGTGCGTCAAGTGCATCCGAAAGAGTTTTCAAGAGGTTGTCGGTGATGCCACTCTTCCCGATCTGCGTAATGGGGGAAATCGTCGAAGCAATCGACTTTAATTTACTCCTTTGTTTGCTGGTGATATTTTCGTTTGTAATAATCATAAACATTTCCTTCTTTTTTATTTTTTTCGCTGCGATTGATTTACTTTTTCTTCCACATTTTTCAAGACAATCGCCTTTTTTGTCACGAATACGTGTTCTTCAACGCATACATGGGTGCGTCATTTTTCATTTACGGGATAAAATCAAACTCTACGTCGCCGATAGAGACGGTGTCCCCTTCCTGGCAGCCCATCTTCGTCAGCGCCTTAATAACACCACGCAAGCGAAGCACTTTCTGGAAATAGAGCATGGAATCGGGGTTGTTCAAAACGACGTTGCGGCAGAGCATATCCACCAAACCGCCGACAACCACGTACACCCCGTCTTCGTCCTTGAAGATTTCAAAGCTCAAATCGTCGTTCGCCTTGTATTCAAATTCTTCCTCGATGGGAGTAGGTTCCACGGGCGGCAACGTACCGAGTACCTCGAAGATCCCCTCGATAAGTTCTCTCGTACCCTCACCCGAAATTGCCGTGATGGGGAAAATCTTATATTTTCTACCAAATTTTTTCTTAAACGCTTTGAGATTGTCCTCAGCGCCGTATACATCACACTTGTTGCAGACGATGATCTGCGGACGACTTGCAAGCTCTTCGCTGAATTCTTCAAGCTCGTCGTTGATCTTTTGGAAATCCTCAACGGGATCACGTCCCTCACAACCTGAAATATCGACAACGTGACAGAGCATTCTCGTACGCTCGATATGGCGCAAGAAATCGTGTCCAAGCCCTGCACCCTGTGCCGCACCTTCGATCAACCCGGGAATATCCGCCGCCACGAAAGATTTTTCATAATAGCGCACCACACCAAGGTTGGGAGAAAGGGTTGTGAAATGATAGTTTGCAATTTTAGGACGAGCCGCAGAGATCTTGCTCAAAAGAGTGCTCTTCCCCACGTTAGGGAAGCCCACGAAGCCTACGTCTGCAATCACTTTCAATTCCAAAATTACGGAATGTTGTTTTACTTTTTCCCCTTTCTGCGCAAAGTTGGGGGCATGACGACGTGCCGTCGTGAAACGAACGTTGCCCTTTCCTCCGTTGCCGCCACGTGCAACGAGCACCGTTTGTCCGTCCTCGAACACGTCGCAAATGAGTCTCCCCGTCTCTTCATCACGTACCAAAGTCCCCAAAGGCACTTTAATATAGACGTCCTCGCCACTCTTGCCGAAGCATTTGTTCGTTCCCCCCATTTCTCCGTTCCCTGCAAAATAACGAGACTGGAATCGGAAGGGGAAGAGATCGTTCATATCCTTGTCGCCGACGAAATAGACGTTGCCGCCTCTGCCGCCGTCGCCACCATCAGGTCCGCAGGCAGGTTTGCCCTTAAATGCTTTAAATGAGTTCATTCCGTCACCACCGTCACCGGCTTTGACTAGTATTCGTACTTTATCGGTAAATTCACCCGTTGCCATAATTCTTTTCCTTATTGTTTGTATTTCTTTATAAGTATAGCAAATTTTGCAAAAAAAATCAATAAATTATGCATGGATAGATGAAGAATTTATGAAGGGGTTGCAAAAGGAAGAAGTTCCCTGTTCCCATTTCAAGCCTACACCGACAAGACGTCGCCCCGACGATAACAAGACGTTGAACACAGCGACAGGACAAGAAAGAAACTCAGCCCCCCATTTTTTCACCCCTTTGGCATTTTTCCTATGTTGGCAAACATATAGTATGCCATGAACACTCTCTTCACCATTCTCTTTTTAGCTTGCACCTTTCTCCTCCTATGTACTTCCCCCGACACCTTTCTCTCCGCACTTTTGGACGGTGCCGGGAAGGGCGCAACCGTCTGCGTATCCCTCGTCGCCACGTATAGCGTGTGGCTGGGGCTTATGCGAACGTGGGAGGATAGCGGTCTTGCTCGTGGCGTTTCCAAGTTATTAAAACCTATCTCCAAACGCCTATTCAAAACGGAGAATGAAGAAGCTTTACAGGCAATTTCCATGAATCTCTCCGTAAACCTGCTCGGCATCTCCGGTGCTGCCACCCCCTACGGTATCAAAGCCGCCAACCTGCTCGACAAAACGGAGAATGCGGAATATTCTTCCGCCATGCTCTTCGTGCTTAACGCCACGTCCATTCAGCTGATTCCTGCTTCCATTCTCAGCGTGCGTGTCGCATTGCACAGTGCAAATCCCACCGACGTCGTAATCCCCACCTTTTTGGCAACCATTCTCTCCACCGTGCTCGGTATATGCCTGACCAAAGTATTCATCAAACCCGTCAAAACCACCGTCACCTCCCCTTTCCTCTCATCCGTTTTACGCAAAACGCAGGGGGCAAGCACGAAATGACATTCATTTTGGCGCTGATTATCCCCCTGATTTTTCTCACCTCTTTTCTATTCGCACTCTTTCGCAAAGTGAAGATTTACAACAGTTTCACAGAGGGCATGAAGGGAGCAATTCCCCTTATTTTATCCATCTTTCCCTATATAACCGCCGTAACGATGTTGTGCAAGTTGTTGGAAGTAAGCGGACTGGAAGCTTGGCTGACCGATCAAATTGCGCCGATATTCAAATTCACGGGAATCCCCACGGAGATTGCCTCCCTCGTCATGATGAAACCGCTTTCGGGAAGCGGCTCGATTGCAGTACTCACCCAAATTTTAGAACGATACGGTGTGGATAGCTACGCCGCACGTTGCGCATGCGTGGCGTACGGTACTTCGGACACCATCTTTTACATCGGCGCCGTCTATTTTGCCGGACTGCATAGAAAGCGAATACCCACAGCTTTTGCCATTTCTATCTTATCCTACTTAGCCGCCGTAATTTTTTCTTGCTTTTTATGTCGAATTATGTAATGCGAACTCTTATAAATTCCCCATGAAAGATGGGTTTAGTTAGGGATTTTTCTAATTTGCATCTTAAGAGGTAAAAAAAA
>CAZBQP010000019.1:0-13598 GCA_964494075.1 uncultured Clostridia bacterium | reverse complement strand
AAACGAGGGGGTGAAACGAGCTTATACGTCTTATTATCACAATATCGAGTGCCTTATTATAATAATAGAGAAAGCGTAAATAAGCAGAAAAGATTTTTTATAAAATTTTGTTTTTCCCGTTTACAATCAAAAAAACTCGTTTATATATAAATAACCTCGATAAAGTTGGTGGAGAAAATGCGTTTCCTATTGACAAAAGGGGGGAACGTGGACTTGAATCAATCCACAGAATAAAAAATGAGAGGTATTATTATGAAATACGCATTAAGAGGCATTACTGCCGAGGAACTCAGCTACACCATCAACCGTATTAAAATGGATAAGGATACGAAGTTTGAAATCAAACCTCAGTTCTCCAGAACGGTTAGAAGAGTGCAGGAAAACGACAAACTTTGGTTCTTGACGTTAGAAGTGAAAGTGGAATCTACGGAAGAAGCTCCGAAACCCTTCGATCTTAAAGTTCGTCTTGTCGGTGTATTTGAAGCGGAAGATTTGCAGGATGATTTGGACAGACATGACCTTGTCATCAACATGACGGAAGTTGTATATCCCTATCTTCGTGCAGCCGTTTCCTCGCTTACGGCAAACGCATTTATCAATCCTATGATGTTGCCCGTGATTCCTGCCGGCACGATGTTCCCCGAAGACAGAGGGGAAGCGCCTCAGACGAGCGAATTGAACTAATTGAATTATAGTAAAAAATCGACTTTGTATAAAAGTCGATTTTTTTTGTGGTCAGTGATGTTTTTGCCTGCCTGAGCCGTCCTGTGCATGTACGACAAGGACTTATAAGAAGCGACGAGCTTCCAGATAGAAGCTCCAGCGTTTTGCGTTGATTTGCTCAATGCGAGCATAGTCGGACGAGGTGTGCAGGATATAATTATCCCCCAAATAAATGGCGACATGTCCCACTCGTTCGATGCCCACGTTGTATTGCCTGTTCTCGTTGGTAAAAAACAGGCAATCGCCACGTTGGAGATCTGCCTTAGCGACGTGCTTGCCCTGCTTCACCTGTGTACGTGTGGTGGTGTGGAGCAGCGTCTTTGCGCCTTGATAGAAGGCGTATTGCACGAGAGAAGAACAATCGAATTTTTGCGAGGAAAACCCTTTTAAGAAGTTCCCGTTGCCGTCGTGCAGACGAATAGCACCATATACATAAGGCACGCCGAGGAGTTTGTAAGCCTCTTCCACGACTTTCTCCACACGGCTTTCCTTTGATTTTTTCAGCGTGAAAACGTCGGCGTATTTGGCGTGAATGTAGGCGATTTTATTTCGATAATAGGTCTTATACCAGTTGCCTGTTTTTCCGATCACCGCATACATGGTGCCCTTCTCAGCTTGTCCGAGGACGGCGTAATTCGTGCCTGCGCCTTCACGGAGGTTGACGTTGTTACCCGTGCATAGTATGTATTGCGCATTTTCAGAAGGGGTAGGCGTCGTGCTTTCCGGGCTTGAGGAAGTTGGCGGAGTGCTTGGTGGCGTGGACGTATCTGGCAGTGTGGAGCTATTTGGCGGCGAGCTGGAATCTCCTGAAGGGGGAGTGTCGGAAGATCCGTCGCCGGAAGAGCTATCGTCTAAATCGTCCGAGCTATTCGAGGAAGAATCTTCGGAGTTGGCGAAGGAACTGTCTGCGTTTATATCGCTTGAATTTGGGGAAGTTGCGTTGTTTGTGGAGCAGGCAAAGCTCGGGAATAAAAATCCCAGCGTCAGACACAACGCAAGAAAAGAAAGGGAACGTTTCATAATGATACCTCACGAATAAAATTGACCTTGCCGTTTTCTTCCTTGGTTTTTCTTAGGTGAAAAAATAAGAAATAAATTGAATAGAAAAGGTGAATTTTTTCTAAACGGCAAGGACTTGTCTTTTATTATAGCGGCGCCGATTTGCTTTGTCAACGCATACATGGTAGTGGGTGATTTCCAAAAGAGGTAAAAAATGGATGGTTGAATTGCATGATAGAGTGTAAAAGGCGGAGCAAACTTGTTTTGGAAAAGTCTGTTCGTACGCTTGCAGAATTACACATTTTATGGTATAATGAAAGCATGGAAAAGTTTTTGACGGATTTGCATACGCATACTTCCTTTTCCCACGACGGGAAAAACACGCCTGCAGAAATGATGGAGGCGGCGCAAAAGAAGGGAATATCTTTCTACGGCGTGAGCGAACATTTCGATTATGATTACGATTTATCGTTGATCAGTGAAGAGAAGCGCACGGCGTTGAAAAATGGAGATGAGCGTGAATATTTTCATACGTTGCGCCATCTTCAAGAGGATTACGGCGGCGTGATGAATGTTGTCGTCGGTGGGGAATTTGGGTATTCCGAAAAAGAAAGTGTGCAGGGTATGTATGCGTTGACGTATGAAAAGTATCAGCCGGATTACGTGATCAACAGCGTGCACGGTCAGGACGGGAAAGATTATGCTCGTTATGACTTCACGCAGGATAAGGAGAAAACGTACGGGGAGTATTTACGGCTCGTGCGTAAAAGTTTGGATGCGCCCTATCCCTATGATATCGTAGGACATATAGGTTATATCGCGCGATATGTTCCCTTTGCGGATAAGAGGTTATCTTTGGCACAATTTGGGGAGCAGATTGACGATATTTTACAAACGATCGTGCATAGAGGGAAGATTTTGGAAGTCAATTCGTCCATTGCCGAAGGAACGTTGCCGACGAGGGAGATTGTCGAACGATTTTTTGTGTTGGGCGGACGGAAAATTTCCTACGGTTCGGATGCGCATAACGTAGAGAGAATCGGCGATAAGCGTAAGGAAATATCGGAAATGCTGAAAGAGATCGGCTTCACGCATTTTACAGTGCCTTTTCGAGGCGAATACATCGAGGTGGAAATATAATGTCGGAATTGGATTTATTGAAATTGTTGCAAAGCTACGGCGAGGAGACAGAACTGGGGGATTTTACTCCCGAAGAGTTGCAAGCGCTGCTTGACGAAATGCAGGAAGAGAGTGGTTCTCCCTTGTCGAAAGAAAAGTTTAAGGAAAAATATTTTGCTTTTTACGACGATGTTAAGGATAAATCTTTGAAAAAACAGGATTGGTAAACGGGGTTGAAAAAGAGGTTTTTGCTTGCTCAAACGAAGAAGGGAGCGGGTTTACCGAGAAAAAATGCGAATTTTCACCGAAATCTTTTATTTTTCACCTATTTTTCTCATAAATCGTATAGCATTCTGCAAAAGAATGTGGTATAATAGTTAAAATGGCATAGTTTGGATAAAAATTATTCAAGGTAAATATATCGTAGGCAAAAATGAAAGGAGGAATTTTTCATCATGCAGCCTAAATACAAAAGAATCTTATTGAAACTTTCCGGAGAGGCGCTTGCGGGCGATCAGAGATTTGGTCTGAATCACGAAGTCATTGCGCCCGTCGTGGATCAAATTGTGGAGCTTCATAAAATGGGGGTGCAGATCGGGCTTGTTATCGGCGGCGGAAACTTCTGGCGTGGACGTCAGGGGACGAATATGGACCGCTCGACGGCAGATCAAATCGGCATGCTTGCCACCGTCATGAACTCTCTTGCTATGATGGACGCTATTGAACAGCGCGGCGTACCCGTACGTGTACAGACTGCGTTGAACATGATTTCCTTGGCAGAACCGCTCATTATGCGTAAAGCATTGAGACATTTTGAAATGGGGAGGGTGGTTATCTTTGCTTGCGGCACGGGGCACCCCTACTGTTCGACGGATACAGCGGCGGCTCTTCGTGCTTGCGAGATTGACGCAGACGTACTGTTAATGGCAAAGAACGTGGACGGAATTTACGATTCTGATCCCAAACTCAATCCAGAAGCGAAGAAGTACGAAGTGTTGAAATATTCGGATATCATCAATCGCAACCTGAAAGTGATTGACTTTACGGCAGCAACCATGTGCATGGAAAACAACGTGCCTACGCTTGCTTTTGGCTTGAACGAGGAAAAATCTATCGTGCGTGCAGTGTGCGGCGAGAAACTCGGAACGATTATTGAAGTATAAATAGTAAAAGGATATAGGAAGGAGATAAACATGATTGAAAACGAAAAAATTGAAGAGATGATGCTGGAACTGGAAGAAAAATCTGAAAACACGCTGTTGGCGCTCGATAGAGACTATGGCGCAATTCGTACCGGCAGAGCAAACCCCCGCATTTTGGATCGTCTGGAAGTGGAAGCGTACGGCGGCATGAGCAAGCTTATCGAACTTGGAAACGTATCTGCGCTTGATGCGAAATGCTTGCAGATCAGCCTTTGGGATAAATCCCTCCTCAAAGCGGTGGAAAAGGCGATTTTGCAATCCAACATCGGCTTGACTCCTACCAACGACGGGAACGTGATTCGTTTGGTATTCCCCGATATGACGGAAGAGCGTCGTCGTGAGCTTGCAAAACAGGCGAAAAAGATGGGTGAAGAATCCAAAGTGGCAATGCGTAACCATCGCCGTGACGGTATGGACGTAATCAAGAAGATGAAAACGGCGAAGGAAATCTCCGAAGATCAGGCTGCCGATTGCGAGGCAGAGGTGGAAAAACTCGTTTCCAAGTACATGACAAAACTCGAAGGAATTATCTCGGCAAAAGAGAAAGAGTTGATGTCTATTTGAGGCATGGATCGGAATATAGTAATACCACGGGAGAAACTTCCTAAACACGTAGCAATGATTATGGACGGGAATGGGCGCTGGGCGAAACAGCGCCTACTCTCGCGTTCCATCGGGCATAGACAAGGCGCGAAACGAATGGAGGAGCTTACGCAACATGCGTTTACGCTCGGTGTCGAACACGTCACTCTTTACGCATTGTCCACGGAAAATTTACATCGACCGAAAGAAGAAGTGGAGGGACTTTTCGAGCTTATTCGAGAGCGCTTTACTTCGTATAGAAAACGAGAAAGTGAGAATAAAATTCGTTTTCGTGTTTTGGGAGATTTATCGTTGCTCCCTTGCGACGTTCGGAAAATTTTGCAAGAGAGCGAGAAAAAAACGGCAGATTGCGTTGGTAAAAGCATCAATCTTGCCGTGGCGTACGGTGGACGTAGCGAACTGATTCGCGCGGTCAATTTGGCGATTAAACGAGGGGAGCAGGTATGCGATGAAAGCTTTTCGAAACTGCTTTACACCAGGGATTTGCCCGATCCCGATTTGATTATTCGAACGGGCAAAGAAATGCGACTTTCCAACTTTTTGCTCTATCAAGCAGCGTATTCGGAATTGTATTTTTCTGAAAAAATGTTCCCTGATTTTACCAAACGTGATTTGGAAAGGGCGTTGCTTGACTATGCGGAGCGGAGAAGACGATATGGAAAGACGGACGAACAGCTTGGATAAAAATTGGACGGCGACGGTCACGTCCTGTTGTTGTGTCTTCTAAGCGGTTATAACTTTGAAAATAAAGGGGCAGGTGTGCGTTGAGTTATAAAAACTCTCGTTTGCTTCCCCATAATATAGTTGAAAGAATTTGTAAAAAGGAAAAACGAACAATGATAACAAGAATTATTTCAGGGATTTGGTATATCCTTTTGTTGGCAGTGGCGTATTGTTTGAAGATTTTTTTACCTAATGAAGTCGGTGCTTTTTTTGTGGATATCCTCGTATACGTGTTTGCGTTTATCGGTACGTATGAAATCTTGCGTGCATTGAAGGATAAAACGACCAAGGCAGAACGAGTGATTGTGTATTCCTTCGTCGGTGTTTGTATTCCCATTACCGTGTTAATGAAGTACATGTTGAACTGGGGGTTGACAGCACTTGGCGTATGCGTGATGGCACTTAGTATCATTATGTTGTGCTTGCTTGTATTTCAGCATGAAGAAACGTCGTTGGAAAGTATCGGACTTTCCTTGCTGGCTGCGCTGTATCCCACGGGATTTTTGTCCTTGCTCGTCATTGCGAACCATGCAGGCGCTCCTGCCGAATATTTGCAACATATGGCGTTTGATTCCAGATTGTTGATTTTATTCATATTCTTGCTTGTGCCTGCCGTAGATTCGTTTGCGTATCTTTTCGGGAGATTCTTGAAGAAGTTCTTCCCTCAAAAGCTTGCGCCTGTACTTAGCCCCAACAAGACCATCATCGGTTGCGTAGGGGGATTGATCGGTGGCATCCTTGCTTCGATGGTCATCTATTTCTTGTATAATTTGTGGGTCGGCTCCTTTGAACAAATGGGACTGTGGCTGACCATTTACCTTTTGATCGGTTTTGCTACTTCGATTGCGACCATCCTCGGGGATTTGGTGGAAAGCTGTATCAAACGCAAATTACACGTAAAGGATATGGGCGACATTATGCCCGGGCATGGCGGAATTCTTGACCGCTTGGACAGCACTCTCTATGCGACGGTTGCGGTGTACGGAATTTATTCGTTGATTTCATTGATTTTTATTTGATGCGTTTTGCATCGCTTGCAGAGCCGAGCAAGTCTCGGCTTTAATAATAAGGGAACTCGCTTATGAAAAAAATAGCGTTAATCGGGGCTACGGGTTCGATCGGCAGACAAGTGTGTGCGGTCGTGCGCCGTCACCCCGATAAATTTAAGATCGAAAGCATGGTGGCGAATTCTTCCTCGGAGGAATTTCTTGCACTCGTTAAGGAATTTTCGCCTACCTATGCCGCTTTACGAGAGGAGAAAGCCGGAAAAGAGCTGGAAGGTTTTATTCCCGAGGGCGTGCGTTTTGCCTACGGCGAAGAGGCTGCACTGGAAGCAATTTCTTACGGTGACGTCGTTTTCGTGGCAGCAAGCGGATTTGCCGGGCTTCGGTACAGCTTGGAAACCATCGAACGGGGCAAGGATTTGGCGCTTGCCAACAAGGAGACCCTCGTGTGCGGCGGCGAGCTGATAAAAAAGAAAATGGAGGGAGCAGGTATTCGTTTACTTCCTGTGGACAGCGAGCATTCCGCCTTATGGCAAGCTCTTAATTTCCGCAAGGACGCTCCGTTTAGACGATTGATTTTGACGGCGAGTGGCGGACCATTCTATGGACGTACGCAAGAGGAGCTGGAAAACGTCACACCTCAGTCGGCGCTTCGACATCCCACTTGGAAGATGGGGGCGAAGATTACGATTGATAGCGCAACGCTGCTCAATAAGGGTTTTGAAGTGATCGAGGCGAAATGGCTGTATGATACGTCGCTTGACAAGATACATACGTTGGTGCAGCCTGAAAGCATCGTGCATTCGATGGTGGAATTTGCGGACGGGTGCGTGATGGCGCAAATGAGCTATCCGACGATGGAACTGCCCATTCAGCTCGCACTTACCTATCCCGAGCGGTTGGATTGCGGCGTGAAACCACTTGATTTTGAGACGCTTGGTAGTTTGCGGTTTTTGCCGCTTGAACGTAAATCCTTCCCCTGTTACGATTTGGCATTGACGAGCGCAGAGAGGGGGGATAACTATTCCTGTGCGCTTAACGGCGCAGGTGAAGTTGCCGTGAAGGCGTTTTTGGACGGAAAAATTTCTTTTACGGACATTGCGCATGTGATGGAGTATTCCTTGGAGAAAACGGAACAACTGCACGCAGATTCGTATGAGGCGCTTTTACAAACGGACGGACGTGCGAGGGCGCTTGCAAACGATTGGATCTCGCAAAAAGAAAGAAGGGTATAAGGACGGCGTGAACGCAAGGTGAAGGGGATTGCCCTTTGTTCTTGGGTAAGGAGAGAGAAAAATGTTACAAAATTTGTTGGCTTTTATGGACGTGTTGAAGAGTATCGGCGGCGGTGTGCTTGCCATCGTGCTTTTTCTCGTGATGATTATGATACACGAATTCGGGCACTACGTGGCAGGAAAGGCGCTTGGGTTTAAGATTATGGAATTTTCCATCGGGTTCGGCCCTGCCATTTTCAAAAAACGTAGCAAAAAATCGGGTGAGCTGTTTGCCATTCGATTGATTCCGCTCGGAGGATATTGCTCTTTTGACGGGGAAGACTACGAGGAAGAAGAAAACGGGGAAAATGGAGAAATTCATTGTGCGGAACCGTTTGAAGAACTTACCGTAAACGAGTTAAAAACGGAGACGACGAGTGCCGTCGAGAACGTGGAAAAAGAAGAGAACGCGCCACCCATGGTTGAGGTGAAGGAGGAATATCCCGAGCCGCAAGGGGCAAAATTCAACGACCAGCCCCCTTGGAAGAGAATTATCGTGCTCATTGCGGGTGCGACGATGAATTATCTGTTGGCGTTGCTCATCATTGTGACGATGTTCGCTGCGATGGGAAGACCGGTGTATCGTGTGGAAAAGGTTGCGCCCGAGGCAAGCGCTTCACAAGGTGCTACGGAGACGTACTACGAAGGGTTGCAGACGGGAGACGTCGTGCTGAAAGTGGACGGCAAAACGGTGTATCTCGTCAACGACTGGCTGGATGCGCTCAACGGCAAAAAACAAGGGGAACTCGTGCCCTTCACCGTCCTTCGAGAGGGGAAAGAACAAGTGGTGAACGTCGAGCTTGTAGAAGACGCCGTAGTGAAAAATATGTCTGATAATTCCGCCCTTTTCTTTGCGACGGGGATTGCTTATCGGGAGAGCGTGACGGACGAGAACGGACAATCGCAAATCAAGGTGACACGTGGCGGTGGATTGATGACCGTGACCGTGCGAGAGGGATTTTTTCAAACGATAGGACATTCTTTTATGTACTCCTTTAAGATGGGCGGCATTATATTGCGCTCCCTTGGCGAGTTGTTGACGGGTAAAATCGGACTTGATTCAATGGGCGGACCGATCACCACTATTAAGGTGACGGCGGAAGCGGCGTCGAACGGTGCGTTGTCCTTTATGAATATTGCGGCGCTTATCGGGGTAAACTTGGCGGTGGTCAATCTGTTGCCTGTGCCTGCGTTGGATGGATGTAAGGTGATTTTCTGCCTGATTGAATGGATTCGTAAAAAACCCGTGAATCGCAAAGTGGAAACGATCATTCATTTTATCGGCATCATTTTCCTGTTCGGGTTTGCCATTTTGGTGGATCTGTTGCAGTGGTTCTAAAATAAAAAATACAGGTATCAAGCGGATTTGCTCGGTACCTGTTTTTTTAGTGAACTGAATCAGTTATGCACGGTTGGGGGGAATACATTCGCCCGTTGCTGCGCTTTGAAAAATGACGAAATATCCTGAGTCTTCATAGGGGGAGAGGGGCACGAAAGCACAAACGTTTTTAATCTCATCCGGGGGATTATTTTGATCGTGTGCGTGGAGTGCGTAACAAATGTAACGCACTCGTCCGTCCGTTTTGAGTACGCCGACAAGATATTCGGGTGCTTTTGCCGTGCCTTGCACACGTACCCACTCGCTGCACGAGAATGCGCCGTTTAGGGTTTTGTCTTTGGGATAGCTCTTAAACAGCCGATCCACTTCCTCTTTTACGGCTTGATAATATCCGTCGGAGTCGGTCTCAAACGGGTGGCGTACGTTTTCAACATCTTCATCCGCCTCGCCGTCAGACCGCTTTTTCTTTCTTTGGCTCTGATTTGAGCTTTGAGGACGTGCATCTTTTTGAGTTTTTGAAAGCTCGACGAATTCATTTTCTTTCTCCTCATAATAATTTTCCGTTGCCATTTTTTCATCGTCGTATCGTCCGTTTGCGTGTGGTTGATTTTGAGGAATGGGAGGAGAAATATCTTCTTTGGGCGTTGGAGGTGCGTCTGGGTGCGGCATACGCTCCGGCTCACTTGGAACAGGGGTGGAAGGATTTTTGACGGGAGCAGGTATGCGTGTAGGTGTTGACTCCGGAATGGGTGCAGGCGCAATCTCGTACCTGGGTGTGTCCTTTTGTGAAATGGGTGTCGTTTCTGCGATTTCCCCTCCAAATTCTCCTTTGATATTCGGAAAGACAGGGGGCAGGGTTGCGTTGAGTATGGCACGCCAGTCGTAAGATTTATTCCCGTTGATGCCGTAGGCGATGGGCACGACTTCGTTTTTTACGTAACAGACGATGCCGCAAAAACCCTCGGAAATGTCAAGGTCGGAAAGGAGGTTGAACAGGCTCTTTCCTCGAAGGGTGAGCATTTCCGTTTTACCCTTTCCGTCCGATAAGAGACAATAATATTCCCCCGAGACGAGGGGTGCAAAATTGATGACGGACACTTCCACGGCGAGATTTTTGCCGTATTGTTCGATTTTGATAAGTCCGGACAGGGTTTTTCCATCCCCGGAAAAGCCCTGCCGTATTTGGCGCAGAATACACATTTTTTTGACGTAATTCATAGAATTTCCCCCAAAAGATATTTGATAAGAGAATCAAGCAAGGTTCAAACTCGATGATGAGCTGCGTGTTGCCGATTTGCATGCTTCTTTTCATATAGTGTAACAGAAACGAGTTGGAAAAGACAGGGGAGTTTTGTCGAAATTGCGCTGATTTTCACGAAAATTTTACACGATAAAGTGTGGTGAAAAGATTGACCTATACGTTGCTTTTGCGTATAATAGAAGAAAGAGTAAAAAACGTCGGTGGCAAGAAATGCTGCACGGCGGAAGGCGGAACGGTGAAAATTGAACAGGAAAACAGGGAAATAGAACTTCCCAAATACGATAAAAAGAGCTGGGGCAGAAGTGCGATTTTAGGTTTTTTAATCGGGATTGCGGTCATCGTGCCGGGGATCAGCGGCTCGACTGTGGCAATTATTTTCAAACTCTACGATCAATTTCTCTATGCGGTGGGAAACTTGTTTAAGAAATTTAAGTCGTGTTTCTTTTTCTTGTTGCCCATCGGTATCGGACTTGTGGTGGGAGTGTTACTCGGCTTTATTTCCGTCAAACGGTTGGTGGAGCTTTTCCCGTTTGCCATCGTTTGTCTGTTTGCAGGCTTGATGTGTGGTGCTTTTCCTGCGGTGAAGGACGAGATTAAAAATACGGAGCATACCCCTCTTCGTATGTCTCTTTTCGGTGTGGGGCTTTTCCTGCCCGTTGCGGTGGGGTGTCTTTCCGCATGGTTGACCGCAGTCGGTGGTGGCGGCGGAGACACTTTTGCAAGCGTGCAATGGTGGCAGGTCTTGTTGGGCGTTGTAATTGGCTATGCGTTTGGAATTACGCAGATTGTGCCTGGACTTAGCGGCAGCGCTCTCCTCATGGCGGTGGGTTGGTTTCAAAGCTTGATGGCGAGTATCAGCCTTATCTACTGGCAATCTAATCCTGCCGTCTTTCTCGTCTACGTCGGCTTGGGAGTCGGCGTGCTGTTGGGAATTTTTACCTTTTCCAAATTTTTGACCTTCGTATTCGGCAAAGCTCGACAAACGGCGTATCACCTCATCGTGGGTTTGTCGCTCGGCTCGATTTTATCCATGTTCTGCAACGGGGATATGATGGAAACCTATCTTTTGTGGGCGCAGCAGGGGTGTAATCCTTTCGATATTGTCTTGGGCGTTTGCTTGTTTGCAATCGGTATCGTCGTTGCGTATTGGCTCGTGCGGTATCAACGCAAAAAGGACGAAGAAAAGGAGAGGAACGGGATAGACTATACCCAGGTGTGAGATGAAGTTTGATTTTTTACAAAAGCAAATCAAAAAATTGCGTGACTATTTCCAGGAAAATAGCTTTGGCTGCGATGCTTGCGGAGCGGAGTTGTTCGATTATCCGATCCATCGACTGTGCAAGGAGTGCGAAGGGAAAATGCAGCGCAACGACGGGCAGATTTGTCCTAAGTGCGGCAGACAAACGGTGGCGGAAGGCGTTTGTTTGAACTGTAAGAGTAATATGCCGTCTTTCTCGCAAGGCTTTTCGCCCTTCGTATATCGTGGAGAGAGTGCTTCTATTATCAACCGCATGAAGAATGGAAAACCCTTGCTAGCACCCTATTTTGCGGAGAGTATGACAGAGGATTTTCTGAATAAATACGCCGATATGGAACGATTCAAAAAAGAGCCGTTGTTGCTTGTTCCCGTACCCATGACTGAGATGAGACGCAAACAAAGGGGATATAATCAAGCAGAGGAGCTTGCGGAGATCGTCTGTAAAAGGCTGCAAGAAGAGGGGTATTTGGCTGAGACGGATTTCGATGTTTTGCAAAAGGTGAAAGAGATTTCCCAACAAAAAAATATGGATTACAAATCACGACAGGAGAACGTTTCGGGAACGTTTCACGTGCATAAGCGCAAGGCTTGTCAAGACAGGACGGTGGTGCTTGTGGACGACATTATGACGACGGGTGCAACGGGAAACGAATGTGCGAAAAGATTGTTGGGTGCAGGTGCCAAAGAGGTGCTTTTTCTTGTAGCGACGGCGTTGCCGGAATTGAAAGAGTAAAAAATCCCCGTGGGAACAGTGGTTTCCACGGGGATAGTTTTATTACGATTATGCTTGCGGTTGTTTTTTCATGAGTTGAATGGTTTCAATCGTATACAGAATACAGGACGTGATCATCAATGCGGATACGATGGAAATGCAGACGGTGGAACACACTTTGGATATTCCCGGGAACACGATGTGTGCGATAATCATGATATACAAACAGACGGTGGTCAGTTTTCCATGCCATCTTGCGCTCTGAACAATCTGCGTATGCTTGAAGGCGATAAAACGCAAGGTGAACGCCAGGGCTTCTTTAATTGCCATGATGACGACGGGCATCCACATTAAGGGGAAGGCGAAAATCAAGGCAATCATAATTGCGCCTTGCGTGAGTTTGTCGGCAACGGGATCAAGCCCTTTTCCAAAGTCCGTCACCATGTTGAACTTTCTTGCAATGATGCCGTCGGCAATGTCGGTGATACTCGATAAAATGATGATGGCGAGCGCCCAGTAAGGTTGCGAAATGGCGTACATCCAGATGATAAAGGGGATGAGTGCAATTCTGAAAAAGGATAAAAAATTCGGGATCGTGCAAATTTGATCCTTGGAAAATTTCTCCTTCCAGTTGATTTGAGGGTTTTGTTCGTGCATAAAACTTCTCCTATTATAATGGTACCTTTACAGTATGAGTATAGTACGCATTTTGCATTTTGTCAAGTAGATTTGTGGATTTTCGGGCAATTTTCATTGAATTTTCTGCTTTGAATGGAGAACCTTTTCTCGACAATTCGCATATAATGAGATAACGAGAAGGGGAGGTGAAAGAACGTGGAAGTAAGCTTTTCTCAGTTGCGAGCGAAGGAAGTGATCAATACACAGGACGGAAGAAAGTTGGGGCGGATTTGTGACGTGGTGTTGTGCTATCCCGAAAATCGGTGGATCGGGTTGGTCGTGCCGAGTAGGGGATTTGGAAAAAAACAGGACTTGTTTTTGGAGCTTAAAAACATCGTCAAAATCGGGGAGGACGTCATTCTCGTCAATGTGGGGTTTCCGCGCGATCGGACTTGCGATAAGCGTTGGAAATGTCCTCCTCCCCCTCCGCCGAGGGGGACGTATCCAGGGGAGACGGGCGGCAGAAATTTTGATGAATTTGAGTAATCAAGGCTTGTTTTTGCCTAAAAATATGTCTTTTTGAGCAAGGTATTTGCAGGTTATGTAAAAAAAACTGCCGTTTACGCCAAATTTGTTGCAATCTGTTTTTTTTGTGATATAATAAAAACAGTGAGAAGGAGAGTCTTATCCCCCCCCCAAAAAAAAACTAAGACGCATTAAGTTTTTGATAAATTTGTTTCAATTTATCAGCTCTCCCTCTCCT
>CAZBQP010000018.1:10029-13893 GCA_964494075.1 uncultured Clostridia bacterium | reverse complement strand
GAGAAAGCGCTGCATTACTCGTTAAAAACGGCGTTCAATACGTGGCGGAAGGCGCAAATATGCCCTCCACTCTCGAAGCCATCGACGCTTTCCAAGCAGCGAAAAACGTCGTATATCTCCCTGCAAAAGCAGCAAACGCAGGCGGCGTAGCAACTTCCGCTTTGGAAATGGCGCAATCGTCAGGCAGACTGTACTGGTCGGCAGAAGAAGTAGATGCAAAACTTAAAAACATCATGATCAACATCTATCACAACATCGACAGCGCAGCAAAGCGTTACGGCTTTGAAGGCAACTACGTCATGGGTGCCAACATCGCAGGTTTTGAAAAGGTTGCCGATGCCATGATGGCGCACGGAATCGTCTAATCCATTGTAAAATCGAGAATATGAATTTAGGGGCAGGTATGCAATTCATCGCACACCTGCCCCCTTTGTTTCTCAAAAATCAATCCTCTTTTTTCTTGGCAATCACCCAAAATGCAATCACTACCTGGAATAAGATTGCAGGAGCGGATACAATACCAAAGCAACCCCTCCAATTCAAATTTTGCACAGCGCCTGACGAGACGTCGCTTTCAATGGGCGTATACTTTGCCGTCACGACAATATCTTTCAGCTCGATGTCGGAAGGCGATTGATCCCAAACGCCCGTATATCCTACTTTCAAAGGGACTTCGGGGAAACGAACTTGATCTTTCGTCTCAATGGTAAACGTCACGGGCAGCATTTCCACCTCCACCCCCTTAAAGGTAATCGTATAGACAATTGCCGTATATACAGGTATCAATGTGACGTCACCCAACTCGCACGTCGCAAAATCCCGATCCCAGCTCCCTTCATAGCCAACTTTAGCAGGAATTGTAGGAAGAACAATCGACGACTTGTTTTCAACCGTATAGGCAATAGACTGCATTCCTTCGCAATCAAAGGAAAGTGTATACTCAATCGGCGTATACAGGGCAGTTATCGTCACGTCTCCGATATTGACGTCGGACAAATTTTTATCCCATCTGCTCGTATATCCCTTCCGCTCGGGTACGGCAGGCATTCGTACCTCATTGAGCGTTTCCACGGTGTATACGATCGGCTCAATCCCTTCCGCATCGACAAAAGTGATCGTATAGCGAATGGGCGTATACACCACGCTCACCGTCGTATTTTCGAGGGTAAGTTCTGAAGGCATTTTGTTCCATTTGCCTATATAGCCAATGCGATCGGGCACCTCTGGGAACACGATGGCATCCATCGTCTCCACCGTAAAATTCAAGGGCGCTATTTCACAATCTGCCTCAAAAGTAACCGTATACACACACGGCGTATAAACTGCCTCCACCGTCACGTCTTCTAAGGAAAGCTCGGCTACACTCTTATTCCACGTCGCTGTATATCCTGCTCGTTCGGGCACGGTCGGGAAGGTCAAATAGGGAAGCGTCTCTATCGTAAAAATAATCCGGCTTTCTTTCTCAAAACTTATAAAAGTAATTTTATATTCAATTGCTGTATAGAGAAGCGTCACTGTTGTATCCGCCATAGACACTTTGTCGGGAGTTATATCCCATACACCCGTGTATCCATCGAGTTTCGGGATTTCGGGAAAAACGATTGTATCCATCGTTTCTATGGTAAACGTGAGTATTACATTCTCTTCCAAACCGACAAAAGTCAGCTCGTACTCGATTGCACTGTATACAGCCGTCACCACCGTATCCTCAAGGGCAATTTCCGACGGCAATTTATTCCACTCGCCCATATATCCAAACACTTCCGGAACGCTCGGAAAAATTAGCTTGGAAAGGGTTTCCACCGTAAAGGTGATGGGTTCTATCCCTTGTACATTTGCAAAAGTCACCGTATAGACAATCGGTTGGTAAATTGCCGTTATCGTCGTATTTTCCAACCCGATTTCCGAAAGTTTTTTATCCCATTTTGCCGTATACCCTTCCCGAGTCGGCAACGACGGCAAACGAACATTCTCGAGTGTCTCCACCGTAAAGAAGATATCCTCGACGTCCTCCGCTCCGGCGAAGGTAATTTTATATTCTACAGGTGTATAAATCGCAGTCAATGTGGTATTTTCCAAAGTCAACTCGGACACAGTCTTATCCCATCTCGCCGTGTACCCCAACCGACTCGGAATTTCGGGAAGTTGCAATTCCGTCAGCGTTTCCATTGTGAACGTCAAAGGCTCTACCCCCTCCGCTCCCACGAAGGTGAGCGTATACGCAATAGGCGTTTTCACGACGGTGTACACTTTTCCATTCTCCAAAGGCAAGACGGTTGGAAGAGGTTGCGCCCAGCCGTAACGATACGCCTTAGGATTTTCCGGAATTAAAAATTGCGCAAACATCGCCCGCACGTAAACGGGATCATCTCCTTCCTTCACAGTGTAAGAAATGTCTCGCTCTACCCCATTCCCGTCAATAATAGTCATCTTATAGCTCGTCCATTCCCATTCTGCCATGATTTTCAAATTTTTCGTAGGCATATTCGTTGGAAGGTTATCCCCATTTTCCGTCTGCCAGCCTAAAAACGTTCTGCCACGTATGGGTTTTGGATTGCTCAACACAACCGCCTCTCCCCAAGGCAAGACAATTTCCTTCGTCGTCTCTTTCTCATTTTCGGGATCGCCGACAACTGTCAGCTTATAGCAAACCTTCTCTCTCGTCAGTTCAAAAACGCAATCTTCCGCCTCCAACCGTTCGGGAAGAGGAGACTCCCATGCGTAGACGTACTCCTCATCGTTGATTTGCAAAAGATAATCTTGCAACGCTTGCAATACATCGTCCGCCGTTTCCAAGGTATACTTTTTCGTGCAATATTCCTCAAATCCTATACGTACCGTGGCGACGTACTCCGCAAACCCTTGATTTACATATACATGCACGTCACTTGTCGGCATATTCTTCGGAGCCGTCTTTCCTGCACTGTCTATCCACCCTAAGAAACGATACCACGGTCTTTCCTGAACGGTTGGATAAGGAATGAGCTCGTCCCACGGCAGTTGCATCATACAGATATCTGATTTCTCATCAATATGGAAATATACCGTGTACTTTACCTTACTTTCCCTATATTGCGAAAGAAGCGCAACATCATCCATGACTTTATCCGTCTCAAAATCCCAAGCGAGCAACTCACCTTCTTTCCAATAATACCAACCCTGAAAGGTATACGAATATTCTGTCGTTGCCTCTTTATTAGGAGTAGGCGGTTTAATCAAAGATGAACCCTCTTCATAACTTTGAAGCTCGCCACCGTCAAAGGAAACGGAATATACTCTTTTCGTAGTATAATACGCTTTCAACGTCATATCTTTTACGACCGTATCACGGCTAAAATCCCAAGCCTCAAGTCCGTCAATCGACCAACAGAAAAAATAATAAACCGTGTGTCCGTCTTTCATCTTTTCAGGAGTTCCGGGAATTTGTTCTGCTTTGATAAGCGCACCCTCATACACTTGAATATAGTTAGGCGCAACCCCGTTATCCCCGTCAAAAGTGACCGTGTACTTTGGCTTTTCCACCTCTTTGAAATCAGGTTCTAAAGTGAGATCGCCAAAAACGGTATCATTTTGGAAATCCCAATAACGCTTTTCCCCTTCTTGATAGTACGCCCAGCCAGTAAATTGATACACATGCGATTCAGTCTCCTCTTTCGTGAACGTACCAGACGGGCAAACAATCTTTTCACCAGCCAACATGTGCTTTGTCTCGCCGTTGATTTTTACCAAATATTTACGAATACTTTGATACTTCGCAACGAGCGACACATTCTCATTGATCACGCATTCAAAGTCAAAGCGTGTACCCATGTCTTTGTTGAACCAACCTTCAAAGAAGTATACACATGTTTCTTCTTCTTGCTT
>CAZBQP010000018.1:0-9929 GCA_964494075.1 uncultured Clostridia bacterium | reverse complement strand
ATAAAACGAGATCGCTCGTAACGATGTCTTTGTCGAAATCCCAGTACACCTTATTTTCATCGTCAAGATAATACCAACCGATAAATTCGTAAGTGTGCGAAAGAGTGTCCTCCCGAGTGGGCGTTTGCGGTTCATCAAGCTTTTCACCCTCAAAAACCCTTTTAGCTTGTCCGTCTATTGTTACCAAATATTTGCGTAGCGTTGTATATTTTGCCTCAATCGTTACATTTCCTGTAATCGGCTGCAAAGTGTCCAACGGGGTACCCGTGTCTTTGTTGAACCAACCTTCAAAGAAGTATACACATGTTTCTTCTTCTTGCTTTTTAGGCTCGGCAGGCAACTTTGAAAGATCTATTTTGCTACCAACGTACACTTCTACAATCGTGCTTTCTTCGCCGTTAGCTGGATCGAACGTGACTTTGCACTTCGTCTTTTCTATTTCTTTGAAATCGGACAATAAAACGAGATCGCTCGTAACGATGTCTTTGTCGAAATCCCAGTACACCTTATTCTCGCCGTCGAGATAATACCAACCGATAAATTCGTAACAATGAGAATTTGTTTCCGTTTTCGTCGGGGGGTTAGGGCGTGTAATATAGCCGCCCTTCGATACTTCTTGAACAGTGCCATCCAAAGAAACGGTGTACGTCTCCTCCGTCTTCGGTGGAGCCGATGCGCTGATTTCGCCGCTCAACACATAGGTGTGTTCACCGTTATCGTCTTCAACGCGATAGACAATCGGACCGCTAATCCGTACGACTATCATGTCTGAAGCCGAAATATAGCATTCGGGAATGCTTATATCAATGACGTTGGCAGAAGCACTCGCATCCGTGTTAAAGAGCACGCTAATCGGTGCGCATTCGTAGTCACGGATATAGAGATCCTCACTTGTCAAAGCCGGCGAGCCGCTTGCCTCGTACATACTTTTGTGTTCTGCAATCGACCTCCCGTTGACGTAGATATAATCAAGCCAGTCAAGTTGAGAAATATTGACACTCATCAAGCCCCATGCCGCTTCATCCTTTTGAATAACAAAACGTGTTCTATGCGTATCTGGATAGAGAGAGAACTGTGCAAATTCCGTGCAACACGCATCGGACAGAGAAATTTCCACTGATGCCGACGCTGCGCTGCTGTCGATCTTTTCAACCGCACTTACGCATAAAAACAACCCCAAAGACGCAAAAATTGCGGACAAAACAATCGCCGCAATTTTCCTTCTCTTTTCTTTCATTTTCCCTTCTCCTTTGTGTATCAGATTTTTTATAAAATTTCTTTCTTTTACAACTTTTTATCCATACCCCAAACAGACCTAAAATATACCCTGTACATCAGGTTTGTCTTTATATTACCTATCCATGCCCTCAATTGCGATAAGCATTCCCTTCCTTTTTCGTTTTTCCTCTCACAATAATTCCACAAACATTACACAATAATTTGCCGACATTACGGTTGATTTTTTTATGTGAACGTGCTATAATATTTGTATGAGTAAACAATCCGCGCCCCAAGAGGCTAAAATTTTCAAATTCAAATTCACTTTACCCATGATTTTGCTTGCAATCGCCGCCATGGTGCTCTGCACAATCGGAATCGGGTTAAGTATCTGGCGAATTATCAAAGACGGCATTCACGACTTCAACGACCTGTTGAAATCCCCACTGCTTATCCTCATCAGCGTTTTTGCCATTGTTGTCATCATCGCATTGCTTATTCGCTCTCAATACGTAATCACAAAGCAGTCCTTTACCATTCAATTTGGATTTATTAAGAACAGTTTTGCGTTATCCAAGATCACTTCCTTATTGTTGGATACCGACTCCCATAAGTTGACCGTATACATGGGCGAAGAATATTTCGTCGTCACCACCGACCCACAATGGAACAACGATCTCGTGCAAGCAGTGCGAGAACACAACCCTGATGTAGAGTTCAGCTTCACTTTGGCAACGCCTAAAAGTGATAAAAAATAACCCTTTTGCATCTATTAAATGTCAAGAAGAAACATTTTTTGCGAATTATTTCGTATATTTATATTATAACGCGATTACGAAAAAAATTCAATCATCTGTTCACTTATTTTTCTGTTTTTTTCGACATTGTAGCATTTTTTTACAAAATATCCTCCATGCAAGCCACGCACGGAGGATATTTTTAATTTTACCATTATTTATGAGGCAAATAGAAGTCCCAACTTTACCTTCAAATCCATCCGAACTATTCAGAATGTTGTTCTATATGACGAACGAGTTCCTACGCAACTTTTTTTCAGCAAACTTACACTTGCACTCCAAAAAGCACGTTAGCAAAGAGCTTTTTCGTCTTTTCCTCTCCAAGCTCTTTTTTCAGTACGTCCGTCGCAGCGCCGCCATGGGAAAGCAATCCTTCCGCATAAGCAGCCGTTTTTTGCATCTTTTCCGTCCGTTCACAATCAGCAGACTCTATCTGCAAATACGCTTGCAAATATTCTTCAACGAAAGCATCGAAATTATCTTTTTTCTTCCCTTTTTTCGTCACCGATTGCGAGAAACGAATATCGTCATACCAATATTCTTTTGAGCCGCCAGACGCCATTCTATCGGGCAAATACGCATATTTACTCTTCACCTCGTCCACAAGAGACAGATCGCCAACGGAATGAATACACGTATCGTACAACTCCATAATCAACGTATCGTTTCCCATTGCATAAATGCGATCGTAAGAAAGAAGGGGCAAGTCCTTTTGTTCGGGACAGATCATAAGAGTGTCCATCTTCATAAGTCCGAAAAAGCCTTTCGCCCTCATCACGGAAATATGTCCCAATCCGGCTGCCTCATACGCAGCGCAAGAAAAGGTCATGCCGCTCGCCTTAAAACGAGCGAACTCACCCGTGTTTTTCTCTATTAATGAATAACGCTTTGCAATTTCTTCTATGATTTTCTCAACCATGCGATCACAACTCCAATTCGGAAAGCCCTGCTTTTCGTAAGCACAACGCCCCTGCCAAGAAACAGCCTTGTCCGACCATATTGACGCCTTGCGCAATCCAGTTCATCGCAGCCTCGGTGAAATCGCGAGAAGAAAGATAGCCCATACAAAGAGAACACAAGAAGGAAAGAATGAAGAGCACCATCACCCAGTTTTTCTTGAGTTTTTTACAAAGGATACAAAATACCGTATCCATCACGCCAAGCCCTGCCACCATCAAGCCGACAAACACGAACGTGCCCGTAAACAAAGTAGGTGCAGCCGCACTTAAAGCGACCTTTTTCTTCTGTAAGAGCATCAGCAACATACCCACGCCGGCAAACAAAAATCCAAGGGACTGCACGGGGAAAAACATCGCAGTCAAAGGCTGAAAATCGCAAATATTCGCCGCATACAGCAGCTTATACGTCGCCTTCAATGCGCCTGCGCAAGTGACGTCGAGCACTCCTGTTGCAAACAACGCAAACGCCGCCGCCGACATTTTATTATGGAAGGCACGAAGAAAGATAATCGCCGCAATTGTAAAGCAAAGCACGGGAATATAGTCCGTCAACGCCATAGGAATTGAAAAATCCATAAAAATCTCTCCTTTTTATACTGAAAATCCTTTTGACCGCCCTAATTTAGGGCGGTCTTTTTCATCAATCTTTTTTATTCAAATGATAAAGGGGCACCAAAGGCAAAATAATGGGCGTCTTGTTTGCATATTCATGATAAGCCGCATCGTTGCCGTAACGTTCCATTTGACGTTTTTCCAATCTCTGCGCGCCATTGAACATAATGAACACGATCGCAATATAGGCAAGAATTGCAATCACCCATTGCCACCAGGTCTGATAAGCAGTGATACCACTCACAAAAATCCCCGTCCAGAAGATGATTTCGCCCAAATAATTCGGGCAACGAACAATCTTGTAAAGCCCCTGCGTGGCCACCATGGACGGATTGAGTTTCTTCTGCGCTGATTTTTGCATATCGGCAAGCGATTCCAAAAGCAAACCACCAACGGAGATTACGATGCCGATTACGGGCACAATCCAATCAGAGATGCCTTCGTTGCAATAACGATACAACATGGGGCTGACCTGCATAGTATAAAGAATAGAAACGAACACCCAGATTGTGACGAGCACGAAAATAGGCATCTTCTTATCGTTACCCGTCGCTTCCTTCAACGTCTTGCGATAGGCAGCGTTTTTAATTTCTCGCACGAGCAAAAAACCGGAAAGTCGAGCGCCGTACGCCACGAACAAAGCTGCCTGCAAAATCACAAGCCACCATAAATCTCCTGCCCAGTTGTTGGCAAATGCCATGATGAGCACGGCAATTCCGCCGCCGGCTACGGCAAAGCCGTAACCGATGGAAAGAAAGTATACGAATTTATAAAACCCGACGGCGCAAAGCAATGCGCAAACGCCAAGCAAAATCGCCAAACAAATCCATTCGTTCATATTATGCCTCCTTGGTGAAGCTATGCCTGATGTATTCGGCAAAGCTCATATCGCCGTATACGGTGTCGCCAACCATTTCTTCGGTAAGCGTCCATTTCGAGAAACGCAAAATTGCTTCTTTCCCGTTCTTTTTAAACTTATTGACGAAGGCAAGCACGTCAAACAAGAATGCAGGTGCACGCTTGATGACGGGTTCTTTCCCTGCCGCCGCAAAGCAGAGGTTGGCAATTTCTTCGTAGGAATACGTTTCCTTACCGCCCACGTTGTACGTTTTATTTTCATCCATTACGTGCTTGACGATAAATTCTGCGAAATCCTCGGTGGAAATGACGTTGGCATGTACGGGTTTCTTGCCGAGCAAGGTAACTTCTCCCTTTTCAACCATGGGTTTAAACACCTTGACGATATCGTAAAAATATCCGGTAGGACGATGGATTACCCATGTCATGCCGCTCTTTTTAAGCTCTTCCTCAAAGAGGTATTTTGCGTGCAACATGGGCACTTTGGGCGCCTTATCCGCTTTGAGAACGGAAATATAGCTAAAATGCTTCACGCCTGCCGCCTGCGCTTCGTGCAAAAGATTCAAATTGCCTTGATAATCAATTTGATAATTAGTTATGGTTGCGGACGTTTTGGTAAGTCCTACTGTCGTGATGACAGCATCAGCACCGTCGCAAAGTCCTTTGAGCGTTTCGGGGTTGGTCACGTCGATCTTTTTGAAAGTATAATTTCCTCTCACACCGAGATCTCTTTCCATGACGTCTGCTGCAACCACTTCGTGCCCGTCTTTCAAAAGTTTCTTAAAAATGTCGGCGCCGAGATTGCCGTATGCGCCTGCAAGTACTACTTTCATATTTTTCCACTCCTTATCTTATTTCTTATTTTTTTCTTTCGCACGTTTATCGTTGATAATCTTCATGTGTTCTGCAGTGATCAATTCCACGCCGTTTTCCTGCGCCCAGGTAACGCAACCTTTCAAAACGACGGGAAGGAACACTCTGGGAACGCCGAGAATCGTTTCCAGCGCTTCATCGGTAAATTTCACCTTATCGTCCGCTCTATCCGCCGCATAACGTACCGATTCCAAGCTCGTTTTACGAACTTGCAACAATTCCGCTTTCATTCTACGTTTTCTGTGATACCAGAAGTTTTTGCTGTCACGATAGCCATAATCTACGGGAAGGTTGGGAAAATCGCAAGCACGTACGCCGTTGATGATTGCGTCCGAATATTTCTTCTTCATGAGAATTTTATCGACTTTCAAAATGAAATGTGCACCGAATTTGCTCGTAATTCCGTTGAAGTCATGATAAGGACCTTCATAGCCGTTGAGTTCGCCGGGCATATCCTTATCTGCGCCGTCCAACTCACGCACCCACGTACATTCGATTGCCTGAATGGCGTCGGTAAGTACCTGAGGACGTTTTTCGCCCGTTTCTTCTTCGAGCATACTCGTCTCCAAACGGAAATTGCATTTGGGCATCTTGTCAGAAGGTTTATCCCCGGGCCAGGAAAGTTTTACGGCTTCCTTGAAGTATTTCGGTTCGTCCGAAATGAAGTTGATGGAACATTTACCGTTACGCAAAATGTTCTGCGCCGTATTTGACGAGTTACGGCAGGACAACAACATTGCATAATAATCCTTTCCTGCTACGTAATAAGGCTGAATCAAGGAATACGGACCAAGCGTGGTGGTGCCGTCCTCGCAAAGTGTACCGATTACAACGGTGGGCATCGGGAAGAACAACGACGTTTGATAGAAGTTGTCTACGATACGCAAATTTTCAAAACTGCTCATAATGATATTCTCCTTGTTTTTTTTATTTTATTAATTTATGAAATATGGGTTGTAAGGCTTCAAAAGAAATCCCTTCCACGATCCATCGTAAAATACTTTCCGCCAAAAACTCCGAAAGAAACGTCTCCTTGCAAACGGGGAAAATCACCTCGGCAAGCTGCGCTCGCAACTCCTTATGGAAATTGACAGAGGAAGAATTGTAACTCGCCTTAGCACCCTTATCGCTAAATAATGCTTGATAATCAACGAGAAATTCTCCTAAATCGGCATACACGAACGCCAAACGCTCCATGCCGATAAGTTCACATTCTTTCATCTTACCCAGACAACGCAACCAGTCCTCCAACATCACGGATGCCACCAACGTGTCTTTCGATGAAAAATAATTATACGCCGTCCCCACGCCTAGACCGCAGGCATTGGCAACCGACCGCATCGTTAGCTTTTCATACCCCTCTTGCCTCAACAGTCTTTTTGCTTCTTTCAACAACAATTCGCGTGCGTTTTCAATTCTTTTCGGCATATACTCTCCCTTATATGAACGTGTTCATATGCACATATTATACTATACCTTTCCCCTTTTGTCAATAGCGAAATAAAAATTGTTTGTGTTTTTTACAAAAAATATTGCTTTTTTTGCACAAAAAAAGAGCAAACGCATCGTTCGTCTACTCTTTTGCTTTCTTCTTTTATCTTCGTACGTTGATATGACATTCTGCCAAACGTTCTTTCAGCTCGCCTATGCCGATTTCTCCAAAGTGAAAGGTTGATGCGGCAAGTCCGGCATCCACGTCGGGAATTTCCGTAAACAGACGAAGGAAATCCTCGATACAGCCTGCCCCTCCTGAAGCGATAACAGGCACTTTGACCGCCTTACAAACTTCCCTCAAAAGCTCGATATCGAACCCTTTTTTCTCTCCGTCTGTGTCGAGGGAATTGACCACCACCTCGCCTGCACCATTTCCCACACAGCGGCGAATCCATTCGATTGCATTCAAGCCGGTATCCTTCTTGCCGCCCTCCGTAAACACGTGAAATTCTCCGCACGCCCGACGCACGTCAACGGAAATCACCACACATTGATCCCCGTACTTTTTCGCCGCTTCTTCCACGAGTAAAGGATCGCTCAATGCGCCCGTATTGACACTGACCTTGTCCGCACCGCACGCAAGCATCCGCTCAAAGTCCGCCGTACAACGAATGCCGCCGCCCACCGTGAGAGGAATGAATACCGAACGTGCCACCTCTTTCAACGTTTCCGTAAAAGTCGTTCTTCCTTCTGCCGAAGCAGTGCTGTCGCAAAAGACAAGCTCATCTGCGCCACCTTCCGAATATTTTCTTGCAAGTTCCACGAGAGAGGGAACTCCTTGTAAAGGCTCGGCATTGGCACTTTTCACAACCCTGCCGTCCTTCGTATACAGGCAGGGGATTATACGTTTTGTAATCATCTTCTTTTCTCACTCCACTTCACAAAATGCACGCAAGATATTCAATCCTACCTCGCCACTCTTTTCGGGATGAAATTGACAACCGAACACGTTGTCCTTCTCCACCGCCGCCGTCAACGCTTTGTCATATTCCGACCAAGCAATCACGCTGTCTTCGCACTTACTTGCAAAATAGGAATGAACGTAATAGACGTAATCCCCTTCCTTGCAATATTTCAAAAGACGTCCCTGTCTTTGAATATGAAGGGAATTCCAGCCTATATGAGGCACTTTTAAGTTTGGATCAATATAGCCTCGCATCGGCACAACCTCTCACTTCAAAATACCCAAGCCTTCGTGTTCGCCGTATTCATAGCTCTTTTCAAAAAGAATCTGCATTCCCAAGCAAATACCCATAACGGGCTTACCTCTTTTTGCTTCTTCCTTGACAAGCTCACCCAAGCCCGTCTCTTTAAGCTTTGTTGCCGCATCACGAAAAGCGCCCACGCCCGGCAACATAATTCTGTCTGCATTTTTAATAATTTTTTCATCGGACGTCAAAATAACGTCTGCGCCGATTCTCGCAAACGATGATTTGATGGAAAATAAATTTCCCACGCCGTAGTCAATGACTGCTATCATTCAATTCCTCTTTATTCTTCCTTTCGTTACTATTTATCCAAACGTTCTCACACCGAACACGCCGTCAATCTCTTTAAGCTTTTGCAGCATTTCCTCGCTTGCTCGCTCGTTCGTCTCCACAATCGTATAGGCAACTTCCCCTTTAGAGCCGTTCGCCAAATTTTCAATATTAATACTTTGCGCCGAGAATACGGACGTGATCTGCGAAAGCATATTCGGTATATTTTTATTCATTATACAAACGCGAGGCTTATCAAATACTGGAATACCCACACTCGGGAAATTCACGCTGTTTTTGATATTTCCGCAGGTTAAAAATTCATCGAGTTGTTGTGCCGCCATCACTGCGCAATGATCTTCCGATTCCATCGTAGACGCACCCAAATGGGGAATGGCAATCACCCCTTTCACCCCCACAATCTCGTCTGTCGGGAAATCGGTGACGTAACAGGCGATCTTGCCGCTCGCAAGTCCTTCTTTGAGTGCAACGGCGTCCACGAGGTCTGCCCTTGCCAAATTGAGAATGCGCACACCCTCTTTCATCTGTACGATGGCACTTTCTCTAATCATACCCTTCGTCTGCGGCGTTGCCGGCACGTGCAACGTGATATAGTCGCAACACCGGAAAATTTCCCCATAATCGGACGCCTGTCGAACGGACGGCGCCAAATTCCACGCCGCCTTTGCGGTGATGTACGGATCGTATCCCATAACGCTCATACCTAAGGAAATCGCTGCGTTGGCGACCATGCCGCCGATCGCACCCAACCCGATAACGCCGAGCGTTTTTCCTGCGAGTTCATGTCCGACGTATGCAGATTTTCCCGCTTCCACCATTTTGGCTACGTCATTCTGTCCTTGCAAGCTCTCCACCCATTTCACGCCGCCGAGAATATCTCGAGACGCTAATACTAATGAGGCAACCGCAAGTTCCTTAACGGCGTTCGCATTTGCCCCGGGCGTATTGAACACAACGATGCCTGCCTGTGTACAACGCTCTATGGGTATGTTGTTCACCCCTGCTCCGCAGCGAGCAATCGCTCGTAACGAGGGGGAAAAGCTCATTTCATGCAAGTTTGCCGAACGCACCATAACGGCGTCCGCTTCCAGTATTTCTGCGCCCACCTCGTAGCGGCTCGGACTTAATACGTCCGTCCCTACTTTGGCGATCTTATTCATCAATTTAACTTTCAACACCTTTGTTCCTCGCCCTAATTATTGATTATATCACAGTTCCCTTTTTTTGTCAAGAGCCGACTTTTAGTTTTTCGGGTTTTCTTTTGCAAATTCTTCCATAAAGGTGACAAGAGCCTCCACACCTTCGTACGGCATAGCATTGTAAATGGAGGCTCGCATCCCGCCAACAGAACGATGTCCTTTCAAATTGACGAGCCCTCGTTCTGCCGCCGATGCGCAGAATCGTGTGTCCAACTCCGCCACTCCTGTCAAAAAGGTGACGTTCATCAACGATCGACTTCCCTTTTCCACGGGTGCGCAATAGTAATTTTGTCCATCCAGATAGTCATACAACAACGCAGCCTTTTTCTGATTCCGCACTTGCATCGCCTGCAATCCACCCGTCGCCAAAATCCATTCGTATACGAGTTTTGCGATATAAATGCAATAGGTGGGCGGCGT
>CAZBQP010000017.1:0-13989 GCA_964494075.1 uncultured Clostridia bacterium | reverse complement strand
GCCACAGAAAAGACAAAAATCACAAGTCTGCAAAGCGCCGTCAAGAAAGGTTTCCACGTCTTAGCGCCTATATTTACAGTCTTTACGCCTTTAATTTACCCGTTCAAAATCTTCTGCAGGATGTTTACACCAAGGGCAGATAAAATCTTCGGGAAGCTCGTCACCTTCATAAACGTAGCCGCACACTTTGCACACCCATTTGTCTTTGCCCCTCTTTTCTTCCTGCTTATCCTCTTGAGTCTTAGGCTTGATATGGCTCTGATAATAATCGTACGTCGCCGAAGGCTCATCGGAAAGTTTCTTTGCCTCCGTCACTTCCGCAACGAAAAGCGTATGCGTACCGTAATCGTACGCATCCACCACTTTCGCACTCATAAAGGCATTTGCATATTCAGGCAAATAGTACAAGCCGTTTTCGCTCGTCGCATACCTGCCCCCTTCAAATTTATCCACGTCCCGCCCTGATTGAAAACCAAACTGCTTGAATATCTCAAACGGAACACTTTCGCTCAACACGGAAACGTTGAAAATTTTATTCTTTTTCAACAACTCTTCGGAATAGTTTGCCTTATTCACGAACACGACGATACGTTTTGGATTTTCCGTAATCATCGACACCGTATTGACGATACAGCCGTTTTGCCTTTCTCCGTCCGTCGTCGTCAACATAAACAATCCGTAGGGAATTTTATACATCGCTTCCTTTTCTACCATATTCCACCCTTACGTTTGTTTCCTATTAATTTTTCCAAAGACCGTGCAAATTACAGTAGGCGTAAACAGCCACCGCTTTATCCCCTTCTGCAAGCTTGAACGCACACTTGGGTGCCTCGTTGGATTGCAAGTATACTACCTGATACCCCTTTTCCGTTTCCAACGCAACCCATTCGATTAAGTGCTCCGCAGTCATGGGATGCGCTACGCTCCCCACGTCCACTTTCACTTCTCTGTTTTCTTTAATCACGACGGGTACGTGTTTTTCCTGAGCCGCATCCGTACTGCCTGCCACAAGCTCTACCCAGCCGTCCAACTTCAATTCTTCCTTGGAAAGAATAACTTTTTTGCATTTTGCGCATTGATATACTTTTAACATAATTTTTCTCCTTATTGAGATTTAATCTTAATAATAGTATAACACAGAAAACTGTACTTGTCAATAGTTTTCGCAAAAAAATTCAAAAAAATTACGTACACCTGTTTAACGAGTCAAACGTCCATGCTTATACAACATCTCTTGTATAAAATCGTAAGATTCTTTCAGCTCGGAAAGTGTTTGATAATCTCGATTGTACACTTCGATCAACATCGCCCCGTCAAACCCGACATCTTGCAGACGTTTTATAAACGTATCAAAATCAAACGAGCCACGCCCAGGCAAACACATATTTCCCTCTTTATCGCAATCGGAAATATGCACATAGGCAAGCCTATCCCCCATTTCCTCCAAATATTGTTCGTAAGGATATTCGGAAATGCGCGCCTGCTTCACGTCCAACACACCCAAAAGCGTTGGCAATTCAGCAGCAAGTTTACGAAATACGCCGGGACGATTATACGTCGCCCATTCGACGTTTTCCAGACAAAGGCGGACACCATGTCTTTGACAAAACTCTAAAAGAGCAGAAAAGTCCTCCACCATTTTCGGAAAATTATCCGCTCCTTCCGCTCTTGCAGCACGCTTAATCCGTGCCGTACCGTGAAAGGTGTAATAGGGTGCATCAAGGGCGTTTGCACTGTCAAGCACCTTCCCTAAGCACGCATACGCATCTCCTCTCACACGAGGGTGCGCATTGAAAAGCTGAGGTTCGTAGTGCGTGTTAAGGGAATGAATCGAGTTGACGGTAAGAGCCCCCTTGCAATTTTTGAGCGTCTCCGCAAAGGGATATCCATATTCAGAAAAGGATGTAAGAAACACCTCGACGTTTCTCACGCCGAGGTGATCCAAATAGGACAAAGCTTCCTCGTTATTTTGTCGCATGAACAGCGACGCTGTGGAAATACCTGCCTGCATAAAACTCAACCCATCATTTCGGAGATTACGTCAAGCACCTTCTCATGGCAACCGCCGCAACCCGTCGAACAATGCGTCACCTTCTGCACTTCTTCAAATGCTTTTTCCACGTCCGAAAAACGTGTATTTTCATGCAAAGCCTTTTCAATGTCCGCAACGGACACCTGTTTACAATGACAAATAGTGATATTTTCCATATGATTACCTCTTTCGTTTTTCTTTTATTATCGTATACGAATACAAACCGTGCGAACACACAAAAATTTGAATTCGCTTAATTCTTTTATCGTATAGCACGCCAAAAAATGGAATGTCAATACTTTCTAAAAAAATTAATCGACGTAATAAACCCAGTTTTCTTTTCTGGTCTTCACAGGCGGAACATTGCCGTCAGGATAACCGAGCACGCAGTTGCCGATCCCTTCATACTCTCCTTCGATTCCAAGTTTTCTCAACAACTCCTGTCCCTCAGGCATTTCAAACACTTCTTTTGCCCTATGAATCCAACAAGCGCCGACACCCAACGCATGTGCGGCAAGTTGCAAATTCCCCATGACGAGAGAGCCGTCGTACACGCGTGTGTTGCAACGCTTATCCGCAAGCACCACCAACACAACGGGCGCACCGTAGAAGGGATCAATCCCCTCCGCTCCAAGCACCTTAGCATTGAGCTTAGAGAGTTCATCTCGCACCTGCTTGTTGGTAACCGCCAAAATAATGGGGGATTGTGCGTTTCTGCCCGTAGGCGCATACGTGCCTGCTTCGAGAATTTGATCGAGAATTTCCTTAGAAACGGGATCAGGTTTGTACTTTTTCACGCTCGTGCGCGTGAGCATATTTTTGATTGCATCCATGTTCATTACTCCTTATATTGTAAGTCCTTTTCAGACCAATTTTTCAAAACTTCCCACATCTCTTTCCCGATTTCTTTCGCTCCAAACAAATCGTGATCGAGATAGTTGCCGCACTCTTCCTTTTTATTTCCCGGGATTTCCCCTTCAAAATCACGGACAAACGCCATGCACTCTTGCACGAGCCGAATGGCTTGTTCGTGAGAAATGGTATCACGTACAAGGAAATAAAAGCCCGTTCTGCAACCCATGGGGCCGACGTAAATCACGCCGCCGGACAGCTCGCTATTGCGCGCGTAGGTTGCGAAAAGATGTTCGAGGGTATGCGCTGCACTCATATTGAGGTAATCGCCGCCGTTTGGCTTTTTCATTCGTATATCGTACGTAACCACGTCGCCGTCGATGCGAGAAATATACATTCCCTTCTCCAAAGTGTCGTGATTAACCGTAAAACTTGCTATTTTCTTCATATTTTTTTCTCCTATATCAGGTCGATGTATACCGCCCCGCCTTTTGCACCACTTGTTTCTAAAATGATGAAGACAGGCGAAGCGCCGTAATATCCTCCGCAATCCTCCACACTTTCTCCGGCTTTCAAGGTAAACAGCGTTTCCTTGCCCCCTAACGAATCGAAATACACACAAAGCTCGCCCTCTTCAAGGGAAGCGGAATAGGAAATCGTCCCGTCACAGTCACTCGACTTATAAATCTTGAATACGTATATGCCTTGTAACGAATCAAATTCCGCCTGACAACGTGCCCCGACTTGCTGCCTGATAAAGCCTTTCGCTTTATACGAACTTTTATATTTGTTGCAAGAAACCAGCGAAAATGCCATCATAAACGATAGCAGCATCAAAAATCCTTTTTTGGCGATATTTTTCACTTTTATATGTTTCTCCTTAGCAGAATTTTCTTCCCGTTTCCTTTTCTCAGTCCCCCATAAATGAACGGAACGACTGGGGCAGGGGTGCGTTGAAGGAAATAAGTTCCTTCGTCACAGGATGAATAAATTCCAATTTGGAAGCGTGCAAACCCAGCCTTGAAAGAGGATTTTTTACCTGCGTTCCGTCCGGTTTCTTTCCATACTTATCGTCTCCGACGACGGGCGTTCCCAACGCCTGCATCTGTACACGGATCTGATTTTTTCTGCCCGTATCAATGCGCACTTTCACGAGAGAATACTCTCCGTTTTCCTTGACAACTTCGTAATGCGTAACCGCCTTTTGTCCCGTCGGATCTTTCGTGACGTACACAAGGTTATTTTTATTTTCCTTCAAATATACCGTGAGTGTATCCTGCTTAGGCTCTAAAATCCCCTCGACAATGGCAAAATATTCACGTGCCGTCACCTGCTCGTTCCAGTGCATTTTGAGCATGGAATGAAGCTTGATATTCTTGGCAAATATCAACACGCCCGACGTTTCCTTGTCAATTCGGTGAAGAATGTAAGGACGAAGATTTTTATCCTTCGCCTGCAAATATTCCAACACATACCCATACGCACATTCCGAGCTTTTATCGCTCTCAACGGAAAGCAACCCTTCCGGCTTATTTACGACGAGAAAATCTTCATCTTCGTGCAAAATATGGATTGAGCGTGGCGGCATAGGTTTCTTCGTCTTTGAGGAAACGGGACGAGTCATTGTTTTCCCCTCTTTAATCGGGCGTTTGGAAAGTTTCACTTCGTCGTCTTTGGCGAGAGGAAAGTTGTATTGCGTCACTACGCTGCCGTTGACAAGCACCTGTCTTCTAACAAGCAACGCTTTAACGTTGTTCCTCGACGTTCCGCATTTACGCAGGAGAAATTCCAACAGCTCGTCGCTACGATTGACTTTGTAGACGGCAGTATAGAGCGGATCGCCGTTGACACGCTCGTTTTTATCCGATTTCCGATTTCCATGAACACGTACCTGCCCCTCTCGTTTCATCTTTATGGAGCGCTCATCTCGTACCTGCCCCCCTCGTTTTCCTTTTTGTCCGTCAAATTCTTTTTGCATATTTCTCCTTTTTAGCCGCTTATTCCCATGGAAATTCTACCATAGAATATCTTCGTAAATTTTGTATTCCTTTATGCTTTATAGTATAACACACTCTATCCGCTTTGTCAACCGTGTAAAAGAAAAAATATCAGCGGCTCATTTTTCTTTGCGTGAAATATTTTACACTGTTTCTCACAAAAAACTATGTTTTATTTTTCTTCCATTTCATGGTATTATAGTGAAAACGAACTATTTTTTTATCAAATGCTCCCTCCTTCGCACCTCTTCATACCAGCTAAGAATACCGCGAACCCACTCGTCGCACAACACCGCACATCGAGTTCACGACATCCCTTTCCCATTCAAAAAGGCAACAGCGATTTCGCTATTGCCTTTTTTATTTCGTTTGCTATATCGCCTATCAATGTTCGCCTTTGCCTTTCACCTTCATCATGCGAATGACAGCCGCGCGTTCATTTTCATCCAACTTCGACTTGATATACTTAATCGTCTCTTCAAGCTGCGGAATCATGACGTATTCGAGTGCATTGACACGGCGTTTATTTCGCTCGATTTCATCTGCGAGCATACGCACCTTTTTTTCCGTTTCCGCAAGCTGTATCATCTTGGGCAAAAGCTCCACCGCCTGCGCCACCGAATAATCCGCTTCGCCGGTGATTTCCGAATAGGTATACGGCAAATCGTCCGCTCGTTTTTCCGCCGCCAAACTGATTTTCGGCACTTCCACACCCATGACGCTTTCCGTCTCGCACTCCGCTTTCAAATCGACGGAGGGCATAGCAAATGCCGTTTCCGCACGATAAGCAGGGGTAACCGAGCGCGCGATTGAGAACTGTTTCAAGGTTTCGGAAAGCTCCTCTTCCACTTCGTCACGCAAACGCTTATTCTCCTTAATCAGAATGGAGAAACGGCGCACCATTTCGTCGGACTTATCCTTCAAAAGTTTGTGTCCGCGCACCGCCGTATTCAACCGCGCTTTTAATTTTTTCAACTCCATTCGTGTAGGATTTACGTTTAATCTACTCATTCTGTCTTCCCGTCGTTATTGAGATATTTGTCGATATATGCCTGACGGATACGTTTCAATTCCGTTACGGGCAATATTTTCAGCAGATCCCAGCCGATATCGAGCGTTTCCTCGATACTTCTATCCGTGTTAAAACCTTGATTGACGTACACTTTTTCAAACTGTTCTGCAAATTTCGCAAACAGTTTATCGGTGTCGGAAAGCGCCGCTTCCCCCAAAATAGCGGAAAGTTCTTTACTCTCTTTGCCGCTTGCATACGCCGAGAACAACTGGTTCATCGTGTCTGCGTGGTCTTCACGAGTCTTCCCTTTGCCAATGCCTTTATCCTTCAAACGAGACAAGGAGGGTAATACGTCGATGGGAGGATTAATCCCCTTCTTATACAAATCACGTGAAAGAATGATCTGCCCTTCGGTAATATAACCCGTCAAGTCGGGAATCGGATGCGTCTTATCATCTTCGGGCATGGTCAAAATGGGAATTTGCGTAATCGAGCCTTCCGAACCACGAATTCGTCCTGCTCTTTCGTACATGGTAGCAAGGTCGGTGTACAAATAGCCGGGATAACCACGTCTACCGGGCACTTCTCGACGAGCGGCGGAAATCTCACGCAACGCCTCTGCGTAGTTGGTAATATCCGTCATGATGACAAGCACGTGCATCCCACATTCAAATGCCAGATATTCGGCGCAAGTCAATGCCAAACGGGGGGTTGCGATACGCTCTACCGCAGGATCGTTGGCAAGGTTGGTGAAAAGCACCGTTCTTTCGATTGCGCCCGTCTTTTTGAAATCGTCCACAAAGTACTGCGCCTCTTCAAAGGTAATCCCGATGGCAGCGAATACAACGGCGAATTTGCTGTCCCCGCCACGCACCTTTGCTTGACGAGCAATCTGCGCCGCCAACTCGGCGTGCGGCAAACCACTCATGGAAAATACGGGGAGCTTTTGCCCTCTGACAAGGGTATTCAATCCGTCGATAGCGGAAATACCCGTTTGAATAAACTCATCGGGATAGTTGCGTGCAGCAGGATTGATAGGCTCGCCATTGATGTCCATCACCTTTTCGGGAATGATCGGTGCGCCACCATCACGAGGATTCCCCATGCCGTCAAACACACGTCCCAACATATCACGGGAAACCGCAAGCTGCTGACTATGTCCCAAAAAACGAGCTTTTGCCGTGGAAATTTGCAAGCCCTGCGAGTTTTCAAAGAGTTGCACCACCGCCTTATCACGGTTGATTTCAAGCACTTTTCCGTGTCGAATTTCGCCGTTGTCGCAGACGATGTCAACAAGTTCGTTATATTTAACCCCTTCTACGCCCTCAACGAGCATCAAAGGTCCGACGACTTCGCGAATGGTTTTATATTCCTTATACATTGTCGTCTCCTCCTTGCAACGCCTTGATCTCGGTGTTGATAAGTCTTACAATTTCGTCAAATTCAGCAAGGTTTTCCTCGGGAATATACTTAGCTCTACCAATTCTCCCCTTGCTCTTGCTTGCCAAAATATCGTTGATGGAAGCGTAATTTGCAATTGCTTCCCTTGCCTTCGTATCAAATTCATAAATAATTTTAAGCATCAAATACTGTTTATGCATAGAAGTGTACGTATCCACGTCGTCGAAGGCGTTTTGATGCAAATAGTCTTCACGGATAATTTTCGCCGTCTCCATGGTCAATCTATCCTTGGAAGAAAGAGCGTCCATGCCGACAAGTCTTACAATTTCATCGAGAGCAGCTTCTTCCTGCAAGATCGTCATGACAAACTGACGATACTTGAAAAAGTCTGCATGTACGTTTTCGTCATACCAATCCTTCATCTGGTCGGCGTACAGCGAATAGCTGATCAGCCAATCAATAGCAGGGAAATGACGTTTATAAGCAAGCGAAGCACTCAATCCCCAGAACACTTTGACGATACGAAGAGTCGCCTGCGAAACGGGCTCACTCAAATCGCCCCCCGGAGGAGATACGGCGCCGATCGCCGTAACTGAACCCGTGCGATCTTCTTTACCGAGCAATTTCACAATGCCTGCACGCTCGTAAAATTCTGCAAGTCGGCTGGCAAGATAAGCAGGATATCCTTCGTCACCCGGCATTTCTTCCAAACGACCACTCATTTCACGCAATGCTTCCGCCCAACGAGAAGTCGAATCCGCCATGATTGCCACGTTATAGCCCATATCACGGAAGTATTCCGCAATGGTAATACCAGTATAAATGGAGGCTTCACGTGCCGCCACAGGCATATCCGACGTGTTTGCGATCAGCACCGTTCTCTTCATAATCGGTTCGCCCGTTTTCGGATCTTTCAAGGCAGGAAATTCGTTGAGAACGTCCGTCATTTCGTTGCCTCGTTCTCCGCAACCTACATAGACGATGATATCCGCATCCGCCCATTTTGCAAGCTGATGCTGCACGACCGTCTTGCCGCTTCCGAAAGGGCCGGGAACAGCCGCCACACCACCGCGTGCCACAGGGAACAGGGTGTCGATTACCCTTTGCCCCGTTACCATCGGACGGTTGGGTGAGAGTTTTTCTCGATAAGGTCTACCACGTCTTACAGGCCATTTGCGGAGCATACTCACCTTCTTTTCGCCCGAAGCCGTTTGAATGACCGCCACCGTCTCTTCAATCGTGAAATCCCCTGCTTGTACGGAAATTACCTTACCACGCACGCCGTTGGGCACGAGGATTTTGTGTTCGACGATTTCCGTTTCTTGTACGGTGCCGAGCACGTCTCCTTCTTCTACTTCATCCCCCACCTGTATGCAGGGCACAAAGCTCCATTTCTTTTCTCTGTCGAGATTGTTGACGGAAACGCCTCTTGAAATACGAGAACCGTACTTAAAGAATAAAGTGGTGAGAGGACGTTGAATACCGTCGAAAATACCCGTCATCAACCCGGGCGCAAGCTCCACGGAAAGGGGTTCGCCCGTGGAAACAACCTCTTCCCCAGGCCCTAAGCCTGCCGTCTCTTCATAAACCTGAATGGAAGCCTTGTCTCCTCGAAGTTCGATCACTTCACCTATGAGCCCCTTATCCGACACACGGACAACGTCGTACATCTTGCAATCCGCCATATCCTCAGCGATAATCAAGGGACCGGAAATTTTTACTGTTTTACCCATAGAAACCTCTATCACGCAACGCTGCCGTTGCGTCAAAATCAATTATTAAAAAGAATATCCACGCCAAGTGCGCGTTCCATGGCGCTTTTGAGCGCCTCTTCCCCATATCCCGTGCTTCCGTTCTTGGAAGGAATACTCAACACGACGGGATAGGGCTCTTCGTCAAACCGTTTCAAAAATTCTTTCAAAGCCTGCGCAAGTTCCTCGGTCAAGAAAATAATCTTATATTCCTTGGCAATCTTACGCAAAATTTCTCGAGCTTTCCCCTCGTCTTCGGCAGGGAACGCCGCCACGCCTGCGGCTTTGAATACCATAATACTGTCGCCGTCACCGACGATCGCCATTTTACCTATCATAAAAAGACCTCGCGCAAAAATTCGCTCTACTTTGTTTAATCAAACGCTCGCAAGCGCTTTTTAATCTCTCCCTCTTGCATACCTGCGAGCAAACATACAAAAAGGATGCGCACGTTTTCATTCTCCGCACGACGACGGAAGACGTAATACAAGAAAGGCTGACTTTTGATGAGCTCGTATTTTTTTGCGCTGAAATAGGTCGTGTCGTAACTTTCAAGCAATCGTTCGGCTTGCGTCATCGGCTTGCCGACCAGTCTATCCTCAAAACACGTTCTCACAAATTCCGCATACGGCGTGCCGTCCAAAGAATGAGAAGCCTTTTCAACGTCCTCGAAAAACAACTTACCCAGCTGTTCTTCACGCAATACACCGCCGTCCAAATAACGTTTCGCCGCATACCCACGATCGGAAGAACGAAGTGCCGTCAAAATATTCGTCATATCCGTTTTCGCCGTAACGAGCTTTTTTAACACCCCGTTTTTCGCGCAAGCTTTGGCAAGATAGGCATACTGCGCCTTTTCAAAAATATAGCCGATCTCCGCACCCGAAATCGTAGCGTTCTCCTCGGCAAACAGCGTGACGGCGGTTTGTACCGCTCCACCCAGCTCCTCGCCAAGCAACTCGTACTTCCCATCACGGATACTCTCTGCAATCGTAGCAACGGGGATCATTCCTTCGGGGGCAAGCATTTTACTCCCGTCCTGTCCCAAATATTGTGCCTTAACCAACGCTTTCGCATTGTGAAAATCACGAGGCGCAAGTAAATAGACCGCCTCCGCTTGCGAAGGGGCGTATTCACGAATGAATTCGTCTATGGATTTCTCGTCCGCCTCAAGAAGGGTTTCATACTCGTACACGGAGCTTATCTCCGAGCCTTTTCCAAAACCGCTGTCAATGAGCTGTCGCAACGCCTCTTCCGCATTCGTTTCACACAGCTTTCCTATCTTATCTTTCAAAAGATATTTTTCCCGAGCGGCAATCACGCCGTTGGTATACAAAACGTCTAACATCGTTTAACCCGTTATAAAGATTTGCGAAGCAATCTCCGCCTGATTTTCTTCCCGATCGGCAGCAAGAAGCGCACCGTAGGAAAGATTTTTATCCGACTGTCTGCCGACAAGGATAAATCCGCCGTCAATATCCACACGGTCGGAAGAAACACGCAACCCTTTCTCTTTCACTACGGAAAAGGCAGCAACCTCCTCTGCATACGGATAATTTTCGGCAAATGCGATACAATCCCCCTCCTCTGCATACAGCTGTAACAGTTTTTCCGCAAGAGCAAGAGCATTTTCCTTATCCAACTCGATAAGCGCCTGCAAAGCGCGCGCATAAATCCCGTCGATGACCTCTCTCTTTGCGCCAAGCATGATTTTTGCGCAATCGAGACGAGCGGTTGCCGCCTTTCCGTCCAAGATACTCTTGACCTTGTTGGCTACTTCCGCTTCCGTCGTTTTACGCCCTTCTTCCGCTTTTGATTCTGCATCGGCGATTGTCTGCGCAGCTTTTTCTTCCGCCGCCTTTACAATTGCGCTTGCTTCCTCTTCCGCATCAAAAATAATTCTTTCGACAATCTCTTCCTTACTCATATCCGTACCCGATTATACGATTGCCACGAGCATGATGGAAATAATAAGCCCGAGGATTGCGTAGAATTCGATCATGGCGGGGTAGATGATCAACTTACCGCCAAGGGATTCCTGCTTACCTACCGCATAGATACAGTTGACAGCCGACTTGCCCTGATAAATACCGGTAATAAGACCGGAAATCGCCATAGGCAACACGGCACCGAGCAACGCCCAACCCTGTTCTACGGTTGCAATACCTGCAACGGACGAAGATGCGATGATGGCGATGATGAAGCCGTAAATACCCTGCGTTGCAGGAAGAAGCACGAGCACGAGCACTTTCCCGAATTTCTTGGGATCTTCCCCCAAAACGCCGGCAGCCGCACTACCCGTCTTAAAAAGACCGATACTCGATCCGATACCGCAGAGAATTGCGCAAAGCGCAACCCCGATCATCGCAATTGCATTACCATTCATATGAAACCTCCGAATGTTCTTTATTTTTTCTTTTTTTCTTTATATTTTAAGCCATGCCATGCCCTTTTTCCATTGCACCGCATCGCTTATTTTTTTATTTTACCTCTGCTTGCATGGGCAGATAAACGTATTTATGAGTAGAGCCGAGGGGGGTGAACAGTTCTCCTTCCCCTTCGTAGAATCTACCGTAAAACTCTACGTACTGCAATCTCGCATCGTGAATATACGCACCGAGAAGTCCTATTGCAAGATTGAACAAATGTCCCACGACCATGAGCACTACGCCCAACACTGCAAAAATAGGATTGCCGCCGAGGATAAAATCCACCGAATACTGGGATACGATTTGCGCAATGACAGCCCCCGAAAGCATCAATCCGTACAATCGAGCATAACTCAATACGTCGGAAGCATAGTTAATCACTCCATATGCAGCGCCAAATCCCTTAGTAAATTTGCCGAGGAATTTTTCCTTTCTGCCTGCGGTGAGCATCGCCGTCAATAGGCTGACACCTGCAATGATGGCACCCATGTATGCGATCACGGGCATTTGCACCTCGTCAATAAGCCCGATGATAGCAAGTCCTACCCCTAAGGAAAAGATTGCCCATACGACGCCGTCGAAGATTCCGTCCGCAACGTGACCTCGTCTCCAACATTGCCATGCCTTACAAATATATCCTGCCATGAGCTGCACCACGCCGATTTCCAAGCTTATGATCAGCACGGCAGGGATACGAATCCCGATAAACGACCACATATCCTTCTGTGCATCGGGAAGTACTGCCGTCAAAAAAGGCAAAGATAACCCGAATAGGGAATTGAACAAAAATCCCCAAATCAAGGCGAATATACCGCCCACGGCAAACACCCCCGACAAACGTTTGAGTCCGCTGTCACGGTTGCCCTGTTTCCAATAAAGGAAACCGCCGCCGAGAAGCATTAAAAGTCCGTACCCGATATCCCCCATGATAAAGCCGAGGAAAATGCTGTAAAACACAGACATGACGGCGTTGGGATCGAACTCCCGATAGCTGACGGGGGAATACATATTCGTAATCGTCTCAAAATTCTTCACCACTCTGTTATTTTGATAGAGAGTGGGAGGCATTTCTTCCTCGGAAGGTTCGGTAAATTCGTAGTAGAGCGCATTACTCACGCTGTCAAGCGCCTCTTTCACCACTTCCTCTGCCATCTTGGGCACGTATGCTTCCAAAAGGAAGGTTGTTTGCGTAGCTCGCATTTTACTCGAAAGCTCCGTCTTTTCCAATTCGAATGCAACGAAATCGCTGTACACTTTCAAGAAAGATATTTTCGTATGAAGTGCGTACATTTCCTCGACGTTTTTGGCAAGCTCCTCGCAAATCGAACTTTCACGGGCTTTCAAGCCGTTGAAAAATTCCGTACCCGAAACTTCTTCATTAAAAGGACAAGCAAGGAAGGAAAAGTTGGATAAAATTTTGTCGAATTCCACAGCCGACTGATGCGCCGCCGCCAAAACGAGCATGGTATCCCCATTCGTATGAAGAACCGAGCAAGCCACCAGGGGCTCTACCTCAACTGCTGCAAAAAATTCCTCTTTTACGGAGAGAGGCAGCGTACCTAACCTAATTTTTGTATGCGTGCTATCACGGAAGGAGGATAACGATTCATCCACTACGGCGTAAATTTCCGCAGAGGCAATGACACGACGAAGCTTGACAAGTTCTGCGTTCAGTTCCTTTTTGCGACTTTCCATCCCTTCGATCTGCTCCACGAGCAAGTCCGCATCGTCCTTTTGCTCTTTCGCTCCCATAAACTCGGAATAGCTGACCTCAAAACCGTCCTTCAAGACGTCGGATTTGATTTTATGGTCCTTATTATACGCATCCGTTTCCGAGCACAGAGAATCGAGCGCATGCTCAATACGAGCGAGATACGCTTTTAATTCTTCATTATCAGCCGACAACGCCACGGTGTTCTCGGCTTCGTATTGTAGCTTGACCTCTGTCGCATTCGTCCTTTGCAGAGCGTTGAGAATTCGATCTCTGTCATAGGACATTGCCACAAGGTTCAGCTTGCTCATTTCAGCAATTGCCACCGGAAACCCTCCGTATTATTTCTTGCACCTGTAAGTTGCACCCTTTAAGGTGTTCCTCTACGTACGCCTTCGCCTCGACGCGTTTTTCATCCAACGCGCGATCGTACTTTTCCTGCGCTTCTATCTGCGCATTTTTCAATGCGTTCTCACGGAATATTTTGCATTCCTCTGCAGACTTCTTTTCTATTTCCGCAGCCCGTTCTTCTGCCTGCCCCGCAATCTTTTCAGCGTGCGACAAAGCCTGCGCCTTGCGTTCTTCCGCCTGCGCTTCTGCTTCCGTGATTGATTTGATAATTTCTTCCATAAAAAACTCCGCTTTCGCCCTTACTTAGAAGGGGCGATTACAAAATTTATACTCACTATAAGTAATTATATTATAGCACGATTTGATCAAACAGTCAATCATTTGACAAGCAACTTATTCTGTTTTTTTATAATGTGATTGTAACATTCAGTTACAGTCGCATTTTTTTGTTTT
>CAZBQP010000016.1:0-14023 GCA_964494075.1 uncultured Clostridia bacterium | reverse complement strand
ATACAGGCAGGCGCCATCGCCGCACCCATATTATTGACGTCGGTAATTCCGTAATCCACCACCTTACCAAAAGTCGCCGCTGTAATCGACGGTGCACCGTTTGCCGTACCCATATCTGCGATGAGTGCACAACCTGCACCTGTCACCGTCCATTGAGCCTGCGGAGGACGAGTGTTGCCAAGTTCCAAAGGATAGCGATATTGCCGCTCGGCAGACGAGAAGTGACTCCCCGTTGCCGCCACCACTCTCTTGTAGTATCCTGCATTGACAAATGCTGCGCCCACCGCCATGCTTTCCGCCATGGTGGAGCACGCACCGTACACCCCGAGAAAGGGAAAATCAAAATCACGTGCAGCAAAGGATGCGGAAATAATCTGATTGAGCAAATCCCCGGAAATGAGCAAATCTACATCCCGTTCGGTAAGCCCTGCGTTTCGGATTGCTTGCGCGATGGCGTACGAGAGCATTTTACACTCCGCCTTTTCATACGTCATTTCGCCGTACATATCGTCCGCAAGCGTCTTATCCGCATACCTGCCCACCACGCCGACACTTTCTTTAGGCCCTGCAATCGTACCCGTCGCCATAATTTTCGGCCTATTCTTAAAAAAAATCGTCTGCATTTTCCCTCTCATAAAAACAAATAAATCAACCCGATCGCCGTACCTGCCAACACGCCGTACACAATGATAGGCCCGGCGACGACAAACATTTTCGCCGCCAGACCATACACAAGTCCCTCTGTCTTAAACTCGATAGCAGGCGAACATACGCTGTTTGCAAACCCCGTAATGGGTACGATTGAGCCTGCCCCGGCGTACCGCCCAATGCGATCGTATACACCCACCCCCGTCAACAACGTTCCCAAAAAGATGAGTGTAAGGGAGACGAGCCCTGCAAGCTCGTCGCCGTATAAACCGAATGCCTTTTCATAGATTACACGAAAAAATTGTCCGATACAACAGATACACCCTCCCACCAAAAAGGCTCGAAAGCAATTTTTGAAGTGCTTTGTCGGCGGTGCAAAAGAATTGACGTACGCAATATAATTCTTATTGTAATTTTCCCTACTTTTTCCCGTCATCTCACACCTGCCCCTTTTGTTTTCATGTTTGGAAAGCAAGTCTCCCTTTCGTCAAGCGTGCGCATCTCCTTATCGTATACCTTGATTTTATCCATAGTACTACCTTGTGTAATCGTTGCATTTTTATACAAAAAAACGCTCTCGGAGTTTTTTGAAAACCCCGAGAGCGCCAACGCATTCTCTTATTAAGAATAAAATTCAGATTTGGTATCTCTTGCAAACATTTTCGCAAGCACCTGTTCACCCCGTTCACGATAGGGAAGATCGCTCTCGCCGTAACAAAGCTCGTACACCGCATTCGTCAAAGGCAAATCCACGCCGTATTTTTCGCCAAGTGCTTTCATCGCCGCCGACGTTGCTACGCCTTCAGCAAGCTTTGCAAACTTCTCTCCCTTCATCAACATTTCGCCATACATACGGTTATGCGAAAATTCGCTGAACAACGTCGCCTCATAGTCACCAAGATGAGCCAAGCCGTACGCAGATAGCTCATTGCCACCCATGGCTTTGATGAGTCTTGCCACTTCACGTGCGCCACGTGTCATAAGCGAACCTTTCAACGCCTGATAACCACAGCCGTCCAACATACCGGCAACAATGCCCATTACGTTTTTTGCCGCCGCTCCAAGCTCGGTACCGATGAGGTCTTCACCGTAATAAAAACGAATCAAATCGCTCTTAAATTCGTCAGCAAGACGAACTTTCAACGCCGCATTTTGCGAGTCAATGACCATGCAGTTTGGAATCCCCTGCGTAAACGCCTGAATATGCCCGGGACCAACCCACACCGCAATTCGCATCGGATCTATGCCGCTCTGCGTAAGTACTTCAGACAAACGGCACCCCGTAGACACTTCAATCCCCTTCATACAAAGCACGAAATATTTATCGGAAACGTCGTATTTCCGAATACGCTTGATAAATCCACGCAACCCCTGCGAAGAAATAGAAATGATAATCGTTTCCGCATGAGCGACCGCTTCTTTCAAATCGCAAGTGAGGTGGATTCGCTCATCCAGCTGCACGTATTCATTCTTGCCCGTCTCCTTCAAAACTTTATACGAATAGTCGTCTTCCGGTCCCCACGAATACACGTCGTGTCCGTGATTGCAAAGATACCACGCAATAAACGAGCCCCAACGCCCGCAACCGAGTTCGGATATTTTCATAAGTACTGTTCTCCTATTTTTGGATTTTTTACGGCGTATTTTTCAACGCCAAACGGCGCAATCGCCGATTACATACGGTTTCTTTCCACAAACGCACGTGCAAGCGTCACGTCGTCCGTATATTCAATTTCCGAGCCTATGGGAATCCCGTGCGCAAGTCTAGTCACTGTCACGTCAAAGGGCTTGATAAGCTTTGCAATATACATCGCCGTTGCATCCCCCGACACGTCGGGATTTGTTGCCACAATCACCTCTTTCACGTTTCCTTGCTGAATGCGAGCAAGCAACTCTCGAATGCGAATATCGTTAGGTCCTACTCCTTCCAAGGGATTGATCACCCCGTGCAAAACGTGATATACGCCCTTAAATTCATGCAGCTTCTCAATCGCCGCAACGTCCTTAGGCTCTTTTACGACGCAAATGACACTCTGTTCACGAGTACGACAAATAGCGCAGGTGTCCTCTTCGGTGAAATTTCCGCACACCTTGCAATATCGCACTTTGCGTTTGACACCCAAAATGGCGTCCGCAAATGCGCGCGCCTCACTCTCGGGCATATCAATAATCTTATACGCAAAGCGTTGCGCCGTCTTTTTTCCAACCCCGGGGAGCTTGGAAAACTCGTTGATCAGCTTCCCGATCGGTTCGATAAAAATCTCCATAGATTAGATCATTCCCCCAAGAGCGCCCATGTCGCCGTATTTGCCCATCTTTTCTTCATACACCTTCTCCGCTTTGGCATATCCGTCGTTGATTGCCGCCATGATCAGGTCTTCGAGCATTTCCACGTCAGTGGGATCCACCACGCTTTCGTCGAGTTCGATTCCGTTGATAATCTTCTTTGCGTTCATATAAACGACCACCGCTTCACCTGCTGCCGTGCCGACGATTTCCCAATCTTCGAGCATCTCTGCCGTCTTTTCCATTTCTTCCTGCATCTTCTGCGCCTGACGCATCAAATTCTGCATATTACCATTTCCGTTTTTAAATCCTGCCATTTTCGTATTCCTCCAAATGTATTCCGTATTTTATTTTTTTATAGCCAACTTTACTTCACTTCCACGGGCACGCCGTCAAAGGTGGTTTTGATATCCTCCACCGCTTTTTTAAATCCGTCCGACTGCTTGCCACGCAAACGAATTTCAAAGCCGTTGTTCCTAATCCCGATCGATTCAAACGCCTGTTCGAGAAGAGTGATATGTTCGGGCTTGGTCAAAGATCTGTGAATAGTCTCACTCGTCGTATACAACACGAAGAGTTCACCTTCGTATTCACTCTCCAAATCCATGCACAAGGTGAGTAGCACGCCGTTACGTGCCGTTTTTCGCATCGCACGCAAGAAACTTCCAAACGTCGCCGTAGCATTCCCTTTCATTGTCGGTTTCACCGTCTTCGGTTCAGCCACAGGCGTCTCCTTTACGACCTTTTGCGACGACTCTTTTTTAGGCGGAGCTTTGGGCGCAACGCCGTCGAAATAAGCGTAGCCGCCCGTCACATCCTCATCAGGAGGCACATACCCGTCAAAGGTATCGTAGTCTGCCTCTTGTTTCACGGGCGTAGGCGTAGAAACAGGAGTTGGTAAAATCGTGGGCGATTCTTGAACTTTTTTCTCCGCAATCTGCATAGATGCAGGTGCAGTTTCTTCCTTCAACGCAACCCTGCCCCCATCGTTCGCCGAAAAGTTCCCTTCCTCAATTCGTTTTTCCAGTGCTGCGATTCTTGCAATCAAGCCTTCGATATCGTAATCCTCTTGCGGCATGGACGCTTTGAGTACCGCTGTCTCAAACAAAATTCTTGGCGATGCGGAATATTTCAAATCCATCTCCACACCTGCAAAAATTTCCGTCACACGCAACAATCTATGCCCGTCCGTATTCTTGGCAATCGCAACCACCTTCGCATACATATCGTCGGGAAAGGCGAGAATGGATTTTCCGTCTCGACAAGTTTTCGCAACCGCACACGCATTGAGAAAATTCAGAATATCTTTTAAGAGCATACCCACACTCTTGCCTGCAGAAAGGAATTTCTCCGTCTTTTCAAAAGCACTTCCGGAATCCCCTTTCAGCACTCCTTCACAAAGCTCTGCCACAGCAGAAAAATCCGCATTCCCTAACACAGCCGTTACATCGGCATAGGTAAGCTTTCCACTCGTATACGATACGCAAGTGTCCGCAACAGACAACATATCTCTCACGCTACCCGCACCCGAACGTGCAATGGCGGCGATCGCCTCATCCTCATATTTTTTCCCGATGGTATCGAACACGTAACGCAGACGCGCCTCCAAATCCGACTGCGGAATAAGCTTGAAGTCAAACCGCATACAGCGAGAAAGAATGGTCGCAGGAATCTTTTGCGACTCCGTCGTTGCCAGAATAAACACGGCGTGCGTGGGAGGCTCTTCCAGCGTTTTTAACAATGCGTTGAACGCACCCTGCGAAAGCATATGGACCTCGTCGATGATAAAGACTTTATACTTGCCTGCAACGGGAGGATATTGCACCTTTTCACGCAGATCACGCATCTCGTCAACACCGTTGTTGGACGCTGCGTCAATCTCGGTGATGTCCAAGTTGGACGGATCTTTCAACGCCTTACACCGCTCGCATTTACCGCAAGGGGAACCATCGACGGGCGAATCACAGTTGATGGATTGCGCAAAAATTTTCGCAATACTCGTCTTACCCGTTCCACGTGGTCCGCAGAAGAGGTACGCATGCCCCACTCTCCCCGTTTCGATTTGATTTTTCAATACGGTGACGATATGTTCCTGTCGCACGACGTCGTTTAAGCTCGTCGGACGGAACATACGGTACAACGCTAAATATGCCATAATTTCTCTCCTTACTCTTTCGCTACCTCCGCCCTCTTTGCTCGTCGAGCGGAACGTCCTTTTATTCCTTTCTCTTATTCAACGCAACCATGGGCGCTGCATTTTTCATTTCTTGAACACGTCTTGCAATTTTCTTTTGCTCCGCTGAATGGCATTATCTACGCTCTTTGCGCTCTTGCCCGTTGCCTTGCAAATTTCCGCATGGCTCATCCCGTCCATGTACATGGTCGTCACTTTGAATTCAAAGTCAGACAACACGCCGCTCATTTTCTGGCGAAATTCCCGTCTGTCGTCATTGAGAATAAGCAAATCTTCCGGACTGAGCGCAGAATCCGCCCACTCGTCTTCGACAAGCAGACTCACCCCGTCGTTCAGGGGCGCATTTTTTCGTCTTGCGCCAGCCTTGACCGCATCAATGATACGCCTGGAAACACAAAGATAGGCAAAGTTTTTGAAGCTCTTCCCCGTTCCTTTATAATCCTCGATAGCGTTATATAAACCGATCATTCCCTCTTGGATAAGATCTTCCGTTTCTCCGCCGATCAGAAAAAAACTACGTGCAATGCCACGAACAAGCCCGAAATGCCGAAGGAGCAATTCCTCCGTTGCACGCTTGTCCCCTGCTTGCGAGAGCTTCACAAGTTCTTCATCTGTTTTTTTCTCTTTCACCTCATCCATGGGCATGCTCCTTGCAATTTTTATCAACCCTTCAAACGATTTCTCACCACTTCATACGTAGCGATGCCGAGAGCCACGGATGCGTTGAGCGAATTAACGCTGCCCTGCAAAGGAATGGACAACACCTTATCGCACTTGTCCTTTGTCAATCTCTTCACACCGCTGTCTTCACCGCCAACGATCAGAGCGACGTTCCCCGAGAAATTCTCCTTGTAAATATCCTCGCCGCCTGCCTCTAACGCATACACCCAGTATCCGTTCTTTTGCAATTTTTCCACGGCTTGATTGAGGTTGGAAACCTTCGCCACCTTCATATGTTCCGCCGCTCCGGCAGAAATACGAATGACACTTTCCGTCACCGAAGCCGAGCCTGATTTTGGAATGACGACGCCGTCCACCCCGGCGCACTCGGAAACACGAATAATACTGCCCAGATTATGCACATCCTCGATCCCATCGCAAAGAACGATAAAGCCGCCCTTCTCACTCTTCTTATTCTCGATAATATCGTCCAACTCGTAATACTCGTAATCGGTCGTAAACGCAATCACTCCTTGATGACGTTTGGTTTCGCTCTCCTTTTCCAGCACTTGCTTATCCACGAATTGCACACGAATATTCTTTTTGCGAGCCTGCGCAAAAATCAACCCGAGAGAGCCTTGCGCCCCCTTTTCCAATAAAATTTTATCGATGTTTTTGTCTGTTTTCAACAGTTCGATAACTGCGTTTCTTCCTTCCGTCTTCATAATATCCTCTTATAATACTCCCGGCTTAAAGGGTGTTTTTTCTTGCGTAATTGCAAAGCTTTCTACGTCGCTGAAACTGAGCAATTCACGAATGCGATCTTCCTGCCCCGTCAGATACAAGTATCCCAGCACCCCTTCAAAGCCCGTCGAACGATTGTATTCAAGTGCGCTTGCACTCTTGCTTTTACTCCCTTTTTTGGCATTTCTTCCACGACGGAAGATGTCATATTCATCTTCGGTGAACAGTGGCAACAGTTTGTCCAAAAACTCACTTTGTCCCTTGGCAGAAACAACCTGCGCCGCCACTTTTTGAAGTTGCGCCACCTTGCCGCCTCCGGAAAGAGCCAACCGTTCTCGCACGTAGAGCGAATATACCGCATCCCCCACGAAGGCGAGCGTCACAGCATTGATTTGCGCCGCTTCCAATTTTGTCAAAGGTTCTCTTTGTTCCAACATTCTCGATTACTCCATAAAATTCTATGTTATATTATAACATAGTTTTCAGGAAATGACAAGTGATTACAAAACTATTTCAACAATTTAGGTAGCAGAATGGGAAAAATAAGCAAGCACGCCTGCCGAAAGAGTCCGAGCAAGCTGTTTTTGCCAACTTTCGTCAATCAACAACTCTTCGTCCTTAGCGTTGGACAAAAATCCGCATTCCACAATCACGGAAGGACAAGGCGCACATTCGAGCATGAAAAATTCTCCGCTCGCCGCCTTTCTTTCTCGAACGTCCTGTATGCGATACAACTCGTTAAGTTCTTCTTGCAACGTCAATGCAAGCGTCTTGCTCCCCTCGTTTTTTACGTTGTAAAACACCTGTCCGCCACGTGCACTTCGGGAAGAATAAAAATTTTGATGAATGGAAAGGACGATACCAGGTGTTTGTTCAAGAATAATTTCCTTGCGTTTTTCCATATCCCGACGCTTAAATCCGCTCGTCGCCGCATCGTACAGTCCTGCCTGCGTTTTACGGGTGAGCACAACTTCAAAACCCAACCCTTCCAGCTCCGTTTTCAATTTATACGTGATGGCGAGATTGAGATCACTCTCCTTCGTCTTGCTCACGATCCCCACTACACCGCCGTCAATACCGCCGTGTCCCGCATCTAATACGATGCGCATTCTATTTTCAACAGCTCCTGCCTGTACAGGCAAGACCAACGTACGCACGCAAACTCCCACCGCTGTCATAAAACCGATTACCACCGCCGTTGAAAGGGCAAAAATCATTTTCTTCATAGGTATATCCTATGCCGACGGCAGGAAAAATATACGAAAACGCCACGTATCTACATACGCGGCGCACCTCGTCTTATACAAATTTCAATTCCGAAGAAGATAGATTCGTTTTATCATCAACCGACGAAGAAAAAGAAGAGAACGTTTTCATCGGCGTCGACAAAGGCACAGACGTCGATGCAAGCACGGGCAAAGATACAGGCGTCGTCGAAAGGGATTTTACAGGCATATCCTCCTGCTCAAAATCCAGCATTTCCGCCTCCTTCATCCATGCTTCGTGAATTTCCAAAATACGTGACGTTACGATTCGTTCCACACCTGCTGCCGCCATTTTCTTAAAATCCGCCAACGTCTCCACTTCGGACACTTCCAATCCGCACGTACGAAGCAAATCGTATCGCAAGCGTTCACACCCGACAAAATAGGGCACGCAAACATAATCCACCCCCATTTCCGAGGCAAGCCTCGCAATCCGTGCCACCGTAGGATAGGGATATTTTTTATCAATCCACACTTTGATTTTGGCTTGTTTCCCCACTCGCCGCATCTGCCGAATTTCCTTTTTAATCTCCCCATACTGCCCTGTAAAAATATGGGAGGGTGAAAGCACGAGCGTGAGTTCTTTCGCACCGCCTTTAACGGCAATTTTCCCCTCGTACAACTTGACGTTTGCAGTCGTCTCCCCATTGCCACCCACGATACAATCGAGCTTTACACGGCTTTTTTGCAACTCTTTTTCCACTCGATTCAAAACGACAGGCATCACCTTCACCGCAGCTTGACGAAATCGAGACGCTCGCATAACCAGCTTTTTAATATCATCCTTCATGCCGATAGGCGAAGCGGATCGAGCAATCGCGCCCATAATCTCCGCCACCTTTTTCTGCCGCTTATAGGCACGATATTCCTCCGCTTCTTGTTGCGAAATACACACGGTGTCCATTTCCTTCGTAGAATTTTTCGTTTTGTCATTCAGTTCCATACGAAAAGTATTGACAAATCCTTCCTTTTTATCCCTTATTTTACCAAAATAGGACAAAATAAAAATGATATACTGTGCCCATGAATACAATATCCTTTCACAATCTATTACTCTCTTTAACGATACAGGGGTTCCTTTGGACGTTGCTCCTTCTCCTATTATGTTTTTCAGGCGTATATATTGCCGAGCTTGCCCGTTTGGGTTGGACACACAAAAACGGCGAACGAAAGCAAAACAACAAACCAAAAGAGGAAGAAAAAAAGACTCCTGCAGAAAAAACGCAAGAGCCTATTTACTATATTGTAGAAAAGAAAAAACGCCGCCCGAAATCAACGAATTACGGAACTCCGCAACCCATTCAATTTAAGAAAAATTGATTTTTTTCACTCCTGCAAGACTGAAAACGGAGTGTTCACCTCAACCCTGCCTATCATGCAGCGCATAACGAGCGACGATTTACGCCTTCAATTCTCCAGACTGTTCGTCAAATCTTTGCATATTTTCACCATCAGCCCAAAGGCGTTCAAGATGATAAAAAAGTCGAGTTTCATCATTGAAAATGTGTACGATGACGTCGCCGTAATCCACGACTGCCCAACGTCCGTCACGCACACCTTCCGTACGGGAAGGCTGAATACCGAGATCGCGTTCCACGAGTTCTTCCACTCGCTCACCCATCGCACGAATTTGCGGCGCATTGCTACCGCTCGCAATAATGAAATAGTCGCAAAGGTCCGTCTTTTCACGCACGTACAGCGCAACGATATCCTTGCCACGCTTATCCGCCAACGCTTTACATACAGCGGTTGCTAATTCTTTACTTGTTACTTGTGCCATATTTTTTCCTCATTTTTGATTATTTTTATTTTTATAATATTCATACGCATTTTTCGTCAATGCATAAATATCCGCATTCTTGGATTTTAAAAATTCAAGCGTTTCAAAAAGTGCCCTTTCCAAGCACTCATCTAATCTCTGTCCCTGCCAAAACAGCTCTCGAAGTTTGTCCACCCCATCGTAAGAGCGTTCCTCTTCCAGCATATCGGACAAAAAAATCAGTTTTTCCAGCTCGCTCATATTCACTCTTCCGCTCGTGTGGTAACGAATGGCGTTGAGAATATCCTCGTCGTCAATTCCAAAAACGTGCTCGGCAACATACGCCCCGGCAAACTGATGCCAAACAGACTCGGGAACGTTTCCCCACTCCGTAGGCTCAACAAAACCTTGCAAATAAGGGCTGTCGGGCAGTAAATTTTTCGCACAATCGTGAAAGAGCGCCGCCGCAATCGCTTTCCGTTCGGGAATTTTAAGTTTCAATGCCCGTTCCGCCGCCAAATGCGCCACCCGTATGCTGTGCGCCTGCCTTGACGGTTTTTCAAGCGCCAACGCCTCACTCGCATTTTTGATTTCATAGAGGTGTTTCTCGTGAATATATTCCTCCACGTTCTCCTCTAAAAATTCCGATAAACGCATACCTGCCCCTGCCAAAACACGAATCTTGGTCGAGGAAACGTCTGCACCGTTATAGTGAACACGAACAAAATCCTTGCCGAATTTTCGACGGAATTCCGTCTGCTCCTCTTCCCACCAACCCTCTTCGTCATGACGACCGCAAACGGCAATGTGGGCATCGTTTACAATGGACTGCGGATTTTTCCACGTAGGAAAGTCTCGCAACATGTCCGTGCCAACAAGAAAAAACAGCTCGTCATCGGGATACAGCTCCTTAAAATGTCGACAGGTCAGATAGGTATAACTCGTTCCGCCTTGCAAAATTTCATAATCGGACACTTCCACCTCGGGAATATCCGAAAACGCCAGACGACAGAGTTGCATACGATCAGCATCGGAAGAAAGCACACGATAGGCCTTATGAGGAGGGGTATGAGCAGGCATCACGAACAGTTTATCCAAGCGCAAGCATTCCACTGCCGCGCGAACACAATTTTTATGTTCCCTATGAACAGGATCAAACGATCCCCCGAAAATCCCTATTCTCATGTCTCACTCCGCTTTTACCTTTTTCCACAAGCACCGTTGCTTATCTTTGATTCGCTTTCTTCTTTTATAGTATAGCAAATTTTTTCAGTTTTTTCAAGTATAAATGCAGAGAAATCGGTCAAAAATCAAAACATGAAAAAATCAGCCTTTATTTCCGATCTTATTTTCACCTTTTTATCCGCCTTGCTTTTTACACTCTGCCTTTTTCGTTACTTAAAAATCGAAATCATCATCGCCGTCCCGCTCTCCGTTTTTTGCGGAGTGTTGGCGACAATCTCTATCGGCGCATTCATGCAAAGCAAGCGCAAAACGTATTTTTTGAAAAAGTCGGACGAATCTCAAAAGGAAAAGCTCCTGCGTCACCTGCTCTTTTTAAGCGACGAAGAAAAAACAAAATTTTTTATACAAAGGCTCTCCACAACAGAGTTTCCTGCAAAAAAATTCGGCTCTCTTCGTATCTTCACTCAAGACGCACTGTATTATTTACGATTCTCCTTCGCACCTGTGAGCGTAGACGAAGTGTTACGTTTTTCCCGTGTCAACACCAAAAAGCAAAAAATTCTACTTTGCAACGACATAGAAGAAGTCGCCAAAACTCTTGCGCAAAATTTGGAAATTCAAGTATTCACGGGAGCGCACGTATATGCTTTCTTGAAAGAAAACGACAGTTTGCCGCAAGTGTTTTTGGGAGAGAAGGTGGAACAAAAAAGAAAACGAAAATGCAAGCTTTGGTTTTCCAAAGCAAATGCAAGACGTTTTCTCTTGGCAGCAACGCTTACCCTGCTCACCGCACTCATCAGCCCTTTTCCCTACTATTATATCCTGTTTGGAGGAATCCTCCTCCTTGCCGCTCTATGCATTCGCATTTTGGGTTACGAGTAAAAATGCTCCAGCCAGGTATGAAATGACGTCGCTCGGCGTAGTGGAATATTCTCCGAGTTTCTCGGCCGCAAGCTCGGCAGCTCGTCCGCAAAGATAGGTACCCAAAGCACTCCCGTCATACATGGAAAGTCCCGTTGCGCAAAGTCCTGCAATAACACCGGAAAGCACGTCTCCACTCCCCCCTTTGGCTTGTGCGGAACACCCGGCAGTGCATAACGTTGTCCTTTCCCCGTTCGTCAGCACGGAAACGGCGTTTTTCAAAAGTATGGTCACTCCCCACCTTTCCGCCACGGACTGCGCCACCGCATACCCATCGCTTATCAGCTCCTTTACACCAATTCCCGTCAAACGGGAAAATTCCCTACAATGCGGCGTCAACACGACGTCGCATTTTTTGCAAGTAAAAATTTGAGCAAGCTCTTCCTTGCGGTAGGCAGCCAAGCTATTCAATCCGTCTGCATCGAGCAAAAGTTTTCCTTCATACTGTGTAAGCAACCACGTTGCGCCCAAAGCCACTTCTTCGCTTACGCCCATACCCATGCCGTACGCAATCGAATCATAGTGCAGCAATTCACGCATACTTTCCTCATTGAACGCATACCTGTCCCCCTCGTTTGAGCTTTTCAAAAGAAGCTCGGGCGTTTTCAACAGATAGAACGGAAGCAAACGGCTCGGCAAAAACAACGTTGCGTATCCTACGCCCGAACGCAGACAAGCCGTCGCCGACAGCCATGCCGCACCCGTATATTCCATGTTCCCGGCAACGATGGCTGCCCTGCCATACGTCCCCTTATGTGAATTGCGTTTCCGAACGGGCAAGAGCACACGAGCCTCCATTTCGTCCATCAATCGTGCATAACGAGTGTCCGGTGGCAGTTGAATTTGTATATCCGCACGCTTGATTTCCCCTGCATAGTCAATACCGTCTCCCAAAAATAAACCTGTCTTCAATTCTCCAAGGCATAAGGTCACGTCCGCTTGCACTGCAATTCCTTCCACCAACCCGTTCTCACCGTTTACCCCCGAAGGAATGTCTGCCGCAAGGACTTTCACACCCGAATTTTTCAGCGCATTGATCTGCTCAATGGTACCCATGTCCTCGTTTAATAAATTTCCTTTATATCCTGTTCCGTAAAGGCAATCAATAACAAGCACGCTATCAAGGGGAATATTTTTTTCATTTTCTCCTCCGAGTGCCAACCACTTTTCCATATTCACACGGCATTCGTCCGCCTGTTTTTCGGCGTAAAACACGACACTAGTCTTTCGACCACGGCTTTTCAAAATTCGCGCACACACAAACCCGTCGCCTCCGTTTTTACCGCCGCCGCACGCGCAGGTAATCTTCCCGTCGGGTGCGAGCTTTTCCGCCTCGTCCGCAAGTGCAATTCCTGCCCTTTCCATCAGCAACAAGGACGGAACCCCCAACGTTTGCACGGTGTAGGAATCCGCCTCTCGCATCTGTTTATTCGTCAATACGTACATACTTCACCTCACACACGTATACTCACTTCCGCTGCCGTCAATCGACGGACACCATCCATGGCGTTTACCCACAATCCTCCTTCCTCATCCACGGAAAGGATGGTGGCAGGTATGCGTTCATCGCCCATAATCAAAACAACTTCCGCCCCCATATACCCTAAATACGCCTGATATTTTTTCATATCGGCAGGCTTGGACAATTCCTCAATTAAACGCCGACGCACCTCGTCCGTCCCAAACTCTTTTCCTGTTTCCCCCTTCATGCTTGTGGCAATATCGGCAAGTTCTTCAGGCAATTCGTTATTCACGTTCAATCCGATTCCCACCACCGACGACGACACTCGATTCCCCGAAAGGGAATTTTCAATCAAAATACCGCAAATTTTTCGGTTATTCACAAAAATATCGTTGGGCCATTTGATACAGGCACGAATGTTGTAAGAGCGGAGAGTTTCACTCACCGCAACCGCCGCCCCCACCATAATTTGAAAGGTTTTTTTTACGGGAAAATCTTCATAGAAAGTGAGCTTGGACAAATACACGCCCCCTTCGTTTGAGGAAAAAGAGCGCCCTTTTGTTCCCTTTCCGCCCGTCTGTCTCGTCGCCGTTACGAGCAAATCCTCCCCATCGCTTCGCCTGTTTTTTACGTACTCCTGCGTGGAGGAAAGTTCTTCAAAATGTTCAATCTTCATCTTCTTCCCCCTCTCCCAAAGATGCGAGTGCCGCCTTCGCCGTTTCGTAATCAAATCCTTTTCCCATGAGATAGCGATAGGCTTTGGAAAGAGTCTCCCTGTCCAAGGGTTTATTGCGCATATACTTCGCCAAAATCGACTTTGCCGCTTCCTCTTCAGCGCCCTCTTCCCGAGCGCCCAACGCCCGTTCGACTTCCTCTTCCGAAACTCCTCTGTTTTTAAG